>JAFTLD010000083.1 GCA_017452945.1 Clostridia bacterium
AAGACCGAAGCGAGCCGCCGCGTGCGCGGAGTTGTGGAACACATAAGACGTGGTAGCGTAGATCGGCACGGCACGCGCATCTGTGGCGGGATCGGGCTCTTCCTGACCTACGTGAAGCTGAAGGGTTTCAAATTTATAATTGTTAGACATAATCGTTATTTCCTTTCGTATGTAAATGTGTGATGTGAGATCTTAATTTGAAGGTTTCAAGTTTATTTACATCGACACATTCGACCGAAACGGAAATTCGCTCTGACGAGCTTTTCAAAATAGTTTTCCATTGCATCACCTCTTACCCACCAGTTTGGTAGGTGATGATATTATATCACCGTTTACCTACCATGTCAATAGGTAATAAGAAAATTTTTCAAAAAATCTCACGCATCAAAGTGTATGAATGAAATAACGGCAAGGATTTTTGTCCTTGCCGCTATGCTTTATTCATTGTCTTGTAGTGTTTCCATCGCCAATCTCGCACCGAGGCGGAAGGCGTATTCAAAGATTGCTGCTTCGGCGAGACTTACGTACTCGTCCCAGCAATCGTGGAACTTTTCGAAGATCTCCTTCTGCTCGTCGGTGAAGGTCTTTTCTTTGCTTACTGCGATGTAAATTTTGCATGTTGATTGATGCGTAATTTTGCTTCTTACTTGCTCTAAAGTGCCAAAAGGTGCAAATAACTCTTTCAAAAACCTCCGAAAAGGTGCAAGTAATCAGGATTTTTTCTTGACTATTGGTGCAAGTTATGTTATAATGGGTATACTAACAGCAGATCGGAGGTATCTATATGGAACGTATAGCCATTGAAAAGCTGATAAAATGGAATGACAGCAGACGCAGAAAACCTCTCATTGTTTGGGGTGCACGTCAGGTTGGAAAAACATATCTTATCAAGGATATTTTCGCTAAAACCTTTTACAAAAACAACTATATCTATATTGATTTCAAAATTGAGGATGAAATCAATGAGTTTTGCTCTAAAACCGCAAACGCCGAGAAGATAATCGAATATATTTCCTTGCTCAAGGGTAAGCAAATTACTGAAAAGACCTTGCTTATATTTGATGAGGTGCAAGAATGTCCGAATATCGTTTCGGCTCTCAAGTATTTTTGCCAAGATTTTCGTGAGATTCCCGTTATTGCCACGGGTTCTATGGTTCGCATCAAAATACAGAGAGCGACCAATAAGCGTGGCGGTGGCGAAAAGTTCCTTTTTCCTGTCGGAAAGATCGATCAGATAACAATATATCCTATGACCTTTGATGAGTTTCTGATGAACAGCAACCGTGTGCTATACGATAAAGTCAGAACTGCTTACGAGTCGAGAATGCCGCTTGATACGGGAATTCATGCGTTAGCAATGGATCAAGTTTATAAATACCTGCTTGTTGGCGGTATGCCTGAAGCGGTTGACACCTTTATCGAAAGCGGAGATTTGTTTGAGGCAAGAGAGATTCTTAAATCCTTGTACGACAACTATCTTTCAGATATGGAGCTTTATCAAGCCAGCCGTGAGGCAATTCTTCGTTCTCGTACATTGTTCTCGAATATTTACCGTGAGCTTAACAAGGAATCCAAGAATTTCTCACCGGGATTGATTGAGGAAAAGAGCAAAACAAGGGATTTTGCGACCTCTATTGAATGGCTATCGATGGCGCACATCGTTAATCAATCCTACCAGTTGAAGGAGCATATCACAATGCCGCTTATGAAGGACGAGGATGGTTCTTTCCGTTTGTTCCTTGGGGACGTCGGTATGTTCTCCTATCAAAGCGGAATCAACGCGGCATCCTTTGTGTCAAGTGACCGTGAGAACACTTTGTCGGGCATCTTCTTCGAAAACTATGTAGCTGCCGAGTTGATCGCCAAGGGAAATCCTCTGTTCTATTGGAGAGGCAAGTCATCCTGCGAGCTTGAGTTTATTATCGAATCCGACAACAAGCTCTTTCCCATTGATGTCAAAAAAGGGCGCGGCGTTCTTAACTCACTTGAAAAGTTCTCTCACCATAATAAATACGAATGCGCAGTTAAGATTTCGTCGGGCAATTACGGATATGACGAAAGCAAAAAGCTCTTAACCGTTCCTCTTTATTTCGCATCCTTCGTTGCCAAGGACTTGGCGCAGGGAACTTTCTCTTACAAATGATTTTCAATGATGCTCTCGGTAAAACGGGAGCATCCGTTTTCTTTGACTACTGCGATGCAAATTTTGCGTGTTTAGAGAAGGCACTTGACTAATTGCATCGAGGTATGGTCTAATAACGGCAGAAAAAGAATTTATGCGGAGTCGGATTTTCGATTTCCTGATCGCATCCTCATCCTCCGAAACGGGCTTGACCACAGTTTTGACCATCTACAGCTTTAGACTACGTGGAAACAGTGTTGACAAGAGCACGCCGCGGAGCAAACGGTTTATGATAAGTGATGTGCATGCTCGACACGATAGGGAGCGTTGCGTGCAACGCGAGTCTTCGATAGGTTCAGAGTCCTGTCACTTCGACCAAACCTTACTAATTCGAACGTTCGAGATTCCAAACGAACTGTGAACGGGTTAGTAGGGTTTTTATTTTTATCAATGTGTCACGCATTGTGGTAGTAAGTTGCGTTTATGATACTGTTATTTTCAAAAATCAATGGAGCGTTTACACGGTAACGGATGCATTGTTTGCTTTTTGGAAAGATATGTGCTATACTTGAGACAACGAAAGAAAACAAGACTGTTCCGGCTTTCAAAGCGAGCCGGACATCGGTTTTCTTGTTGTTTCAGCCACTATTTTTCTGAAAGGAATTATTTATGGAATTAAATATTGCCGACACCATCCGAAACCTGCGAAAGAAAATGGGTATCACACAGGAAGAGTTAGCCAATGAAATCGGCGTAACGGCGCAAGCGGTGTCCAAATGGGAAAGGGGAGAGGGATATCCGGATATCACCTTGCTTCCCGACATTGCTGAATACTTTCATGTGACGCTGGACATACTTTGCGGAATCGATGAACAGAAAAAGAGAGAACAAATATCTTCCATTATAGATGCAACTGCCAATGCACCTTATGCGGAAGGGGTAAAAATTGCCCGAGAGGGGCTTGCAAAATTTCCACATGCTGTTCAGCTCAGAACAAATCTTGCCCGAGCATTGATGGGATGTACTGCAACGTGGACACCGCCAAGGGAAGTTTTGGAGGAAGTGATCGGGCTTTATGAGAGTATCAATTATCATAGCGCCTATCCGAACGACCTTTCCCCCAATGATGTATTTTTACTCTGCCAAGCATACGTGTCTGTCGGTGAACACAAAAAAGCAAGGCAACTTGCCTTGCAGATGAATGGAAAATATGAGAGTCAGCGCATATGGTGTCGAATTCTGAAGGGGGAAGAGCTTGTTTCACATATCCAAAACAGTCTGATACAGACGTTACCGGACATTCATTTCATGGTAAAGGATATATTGAAAACGAATTGCTATACAACGGAAGAGAAGATCACCGTGTGCAAAAAAATGATCGAGGTATACGCTTTGTTTGATGAAAGCCGTGACTGGCCGATCGGATTGATTTTTTCGTACCAACTTTATACCCTGATCGCGATACTGTCCATGAAACTGCAAGATACAAACGGAAGTCTGATGGCTCTTGACAAAGCAGCCGAACTTGCTGTACGGACGGATCTGCTGCCGTGTGAGGGAACCCCCACCTCACTGCTTATCAATCGAATCGATTACCGAGATCTTTCCGGTACGACAAGTGAAAGGGCGATTTTGCGCCAAGAAATTGAAGCGGAATCCGCATTTGCGCCTCTTGGTCAAATGCCGGAATTCGAACAGATTCTGGCAAAGCTGTCGTGAAGGCGTACTCATGGATTACGTTGGTGCATTTTTAAGTAGAGGAGAGCATGTGCTCTCCTCTAGTGCTTAATTGAACGAGTTTATTCTTCCTCAAATCCCTGCTCGTGGAGGGTCAGCGTAGACATTTCAACGGGGAGGAAGAAGCAAAGTCCGTGGGCATTGGTTCCAACGCCTGCCTGATCACGGATCGCCTCAGCGATCTTGATCGCCACGTCCTTTTCCACCACGGTCAGGACGATCTCCTTTTCGGTGTCGATCGTGATACCGAGGATGGTTTTGGGCTTTGCGACAGAGCCTCTTGCATTGATGATGGTTGCGCCGGTTGAGCCTTGCGTGCGCGCGATCTCAACGACCTCGGATGCAAAGCCTGCGTTCACGATGATATATAATGCTTTTAATTCTTTCATGTGCAATCTCCCTTCTTAGAATGCGATCCCTTCGACGGGAACGCTGAATGCGATGCCCGTGTTCGGCTGATCGAAGCGATACTTTGTATACAGGACGTCGAGCAACTGTCTTACCTTTTCATCTTTGAGCAGGCAAGAGAGCATGACCTTTTTTTGCTCGGATTCAAAACCAAACGCAGCGGCGACCGCGCTTGGACTCATGGAGCCGTGTGCGTACACTGTTTCGATCCCTCGTGCGTCGTATTCGTCAAGAAGTGCCAAAAACTTTTTCTTTTTATTCTGTTCCGCAATGATCACAAAATATTGCAGTCCATATGTTTGAACGTCATGCATGTCCTTTGGCCTCGCTTTCACGTGCTTTTTGTTTGTTGTATTCCGTCTGCGCCTCCCAAACGAAGACCTCCAGATCCGCGTAAGTGTCTCTTGCGGTCTTGTCGGCGAGCTTAAGACGGATGTTGTAAATGATGCCGAGTGCCTGAATGGCAATCAGAGGAGTTACGGAGATAAAGGAGATGATACCGAACCCGTTGGTCAGTATGGACAACTCACTGCCGCGCGTCTGTGCGACCGATTGCGCAATACTCAGTGTCAAAGGGGTCAGGAAGGCAGAGGTAAGCGCACCGCCCGTTACACCACCGGAGTCAAATGCGAGCCCGACAAAGAGCTTGGGTGTAAAGATCATCATAAGTAAAGACAGCGCATACAGCGGGACAAGGAAATAGAGAATGTTGATCTCGGTCAAGATCTTCAGAATCGAAAGGAGAGAGGCAAAGCCGATGCCGATGGCCAACGTCATTCTGATGGTCATTTTTTTGATATGGCCATTGGTCAGCTCCTCAATCTGGTCGCCAAGCACGGTTACGGCCGGCTCGGATACCGTGATTGCTGCACCGAGGACGAATCCGACGAGCAGAAGCAGCCACTTAAAGCCCTCGGGACGGGAGGGGGCAAAGAACATCTGACCGATATACTGTCCTACAAAGCCGAATCCGAAATCAATACCTGACAAAAAGATCAGCAGTCCAAGATAGACGGGAATGACACCAAGCATCAGTTTGAGAAACGTTCTTTTGGGAAGCTTGAGCAAAAGCAACAGGAAGGGCACCGAGATCAGGATAATGGGCAGAACTGCCAGAGCCACATCCCCGAGATTGCCGAGCAGAATGGCACCAAGTCCTTTCTCTGTCGTCATGTCGTACGCATTTTCGGGCGGGAGCGTACCGCCGTTTATTGCCTTGGCGATAATCCCGTAGATCAGGACCGCAATGATCGGGCCAACCGATGAGATGCCGATGATACCAAGGGAATCGTCATTGGTCTTGCTCTTGGAAAAGGTTGCGGAAATACCAAGGCCGAGCGCCAGGATAAAGGGCACCGAAACGTCACCGGTGGTCGCACCGCTTCCGTCGAATGCAAGTGCAATAAATTCGTTTGGCGAGAAGATCACAAGGAGAAACACCAGGGTGTACAGCACGGCAAAGACCAGCTTGATGTTGATATTTTTAACGATTCGTATCAGCGCAATCGCAACACCGATTCCGATACCGGTAGCGGTGATCCAAATAAACAACGTGCTGTTCACCAAGGGCATAATGCCGCCGATTTGCTTAGCCAGAACCGCCAGCGCGGGCTCTGCCACGGTTGCAAGCAAGCCGAACACAAATCCAAAAGACAGTACGAAGGCGATCTTGTTATATTTCGCAAACGAGCCGCCAACCATTCGTCCGATCGGCAAAATGCTTGTATCAAGACCGACAAGGAACAGCGCCTGCCCGAACACGACACAAGCGTAGCCGATCAGGATCTTGAAATAATCGCCTGCCGAACTCAGCGGTGCAACAAGCAGGCAAATGATAATGATCACGGCAAGGGGGAGCGAGGAATAAAACGTGTCCCTCACCGTTTGGAGAAATTTAGACTTCATGTGGTAACCTTTCCGCTGTGTAAGCCATATTTTCTTCATTATATCATATCTTTGTGAACTTTTCAATTCTTGGGAGCGATTTTTTGCAATTTTGTTGTCAAGATCCTGCACGATTGGGAACAAAAAAGCCAAAGCAGCAGGCAATATTTGCGCGTGACGTATTGAAAAATGACGGATTTGATGATATAATGATCATGACAATGATTTTGGGGCAGAAGGAGCGCAGAGAAAATATGAAGGTTTTACTCATCAACGGCAGTCCGCACGCAAACGGCAATACGGCAACGGCTCTGCAGGAAATGGTTAAGGTATTTGAAAATGAAGGGATTGAGACCGAGATCGTACATGTCGGGCATTTGTCGGTGCGCGGATGCGTCAGCTGTTTCGGGTGCTTTAGCAAGGGACAGTGCGTGATTGACGATATTGTCAACGAGGTAGCGCCTAAGTTTGAGGCCTGTGACGGCCTTGTGGTGGGCAGTCCCGTTTATTATGCAGGTGCAAACGCCACGCTGACCGCATTTTTGACAAGGCTGTTTTACAGCACGCGCTTTGACAAACGCATGAAGGTGGGCGCTGCGGTGGTAGCTGCGCGCCGCGGGGGCTTGTCCTCGACCTTTGACGAGCTCAATAAGTTCTTTACCATTTCGGGCATGCCCGTAGCCTCGGGACAGTATTGGAACAGTGTTCACGGCGGACGCCCCGGTGAAGCGGAGCAGGATGCTGAGGGGATGCAGAGCATGAGGACACTGGCAAGCAACATGGCGTTTTTGATCAAGTCCATCGCTCTTGGCAAGGAGCAGTATGGGTTGCCCGAAAAGGAACGGCATGTATTTACGAATTTTATCAGATGAGAATGACAGAATAGGAGAAGACAGTTGAGAAACGTGATCAGACAGATTTTTATTGCGATGATTTTGGCAGCATTGGCTATATCATCGGTTTCGTGTCAGAAGGACAGCGGCATACAAGCGGACGTCTACGTAAGTGACGCGGAAAAGCAGGAGTGGTACGATGCGCTCGTCAAGCTGGTCTCCAATCAGGAAAGGCCGCTGAACGACAGCTATGATGCTGACTATCAGGCTCCCAGACCCGATGAGCCAAGCATTGTGGCCGGGTATGAAATGGGGTTGTTTGACATTACGGGTGACGGTGTGCCCGAGCTTTTGATTGACCTTGGCGGAGGATCTGCGGGAAATAATTTCTTTTATGTGTACGATATTTTCTCGGGTGAAAAGCTTTGTGAGATCGAGGGCGGAGGCGAGCTTACATGGAACGTGTATTACGATATCGAGAATGCGCAATACGTGCCGATTGGGCGATACGACTGGCGTAGCGGTGTTGCAGGCAGCATGCATTACGTGACTACGATCGAGTACGATCGGAAGGATCAGACATATGCGGAGAAGGCTCTGTTTTATGCGGAATATGAATACGACCAGCAGATCGCTTTTGATGACCAGGGCAGATTTGCGGGCTTTGATCTGGAGATTGCCTCCGCCCTCTATGAAATCAACGGTGAAGAGAAGGGGTTTCAGGAATACCATTATGCTATGACCGATTTTTATCAGCAGCATAGCCTGGTGCCCAATACGGGGCTCAGACTTTACAGTTGGAGTGTTGTGGCAGAGGAAAAAGACGATGATCAAACGCGCGCTGAAAAGATGGCAAAGATGCTGTTGTTCGGATCGGGACAGGAGTTTGTAAAAGGGAAATGACGTGCCTTTGAAAACAAGGCTGTCCAAGATACAAAAAAGGGCTGCTTCAAGCATTTGATGCAGCCCGCTTTTTGACAAATATGAATTGTAATTCGGAATAAGAAAAATGCTGATATCAGACAAAATGAGAAGTGACCCTTGACCTCGGGGCGTAAATCCGAAATCAAGGGTCACTTCTCGTCGTTCTTGGTATCTAACATCATTTTCTTTATCCTCTCTTTCTTAATCTGCCTCTTCGTTGCTCATCCTCCACGTTCCCAAACTCACATTACTTCTAATTCTCTACGGAGAACACCATTATTTGTGTTGTGAACAGATTGCTTCAAAGGGCGAAGGTCATTGACACCGTGCAAAGGACTTACAGATTTGTATGGTCGTGATGCATGCTGACCATAAGATTTATAGGCATCCTGGGCCTTTGGTTGTTTTTCGTCCGGACCGTTTTTTCTCTCACTCGTTGCCTTTGCCGGGGCCGGTACTTAATTCTTCATCGGCTTGTACCTTCCTTTCCTGTGACTATATTGTAGCACATCTTTTTGCTTTTTGCAATATGCGGAGCGCACAAAGTTCACAAGAAAATTTTGTTGAAAGCGCAGAAAATTGTGCCTGTTGCTGTTTTTCTTGAAAAAACCTCTTTACAAACAAAAAGCAATGTGATATAATAAAAATGTTGTGGTGTCTTGCGAGGCTTCCCGTATCGGGAAGCCTCGCAGTTTTATTCGCCATAGGCGAGTTCTATTGCATACGCAGTGATATTTGGCTTACGCCAAGTGATATTCGCTGCGCGAGTTTGGAGGCGAATAAAATATCACTGAAGCCGAAAGGCTTCAATATCACTATTGCGGCAGCAATAATATCACTCCGACGCAGTCGGAATAACATTTGATTTACACAGGTTCGCGTGGAACGAAAATGTGCCAAAATTTCAAAAAAATCACCCTTGTCTAAACTGTGGGTTTATGTTATAATGGTGTCAGCAAAGAACAAAGCCCCCATTATAATTCAAAAAGGAGACTTAACATGAAACAATCAATCAGAGCGATTACCCTGTGGCTTGCATTTGTGCTGATGCTGGGTGCTTTCCTGACGGCGTGTACGCCCGAGAATCCCTCGCCTGACACCGAAACCACCGAAACGGATGCGGTGCAGGACACGACCAAAGCAGAAAACGAAACGCAGAAGGATCCCGGCTTTACAGGTGAGGAATATACGCTTCCCTTGGAGGATGGGTACAATCAGATCACCTTCTATTGGACGTACAACGGCACGTATGAGGCGTGCGATATGTGGATCTGGTGGGGCGACGTGGCAGGCAAGGGCTACGTATTCCACGAATGCGCGTACGGCGGTAAGGTCGTGGTCAACGTCCCCGAGGACGTGGCAGAGGTTGGCTTTATCGTCAGAAAGAACTGCTCCGAGCCGGGCGGCTCATCCTGGGGCAGTGCGACCAAGGATTATGAATCCGACAGATTCGCTGTCATTACGGGCAGAGAGACCGTGATTTATCTCAAGCCCGGTGAAGCAGAGCAATACAAGAGTAACGACGGAGGCAAGACGTTGGAAATGATCAAGGATTTTTCTCTGGCGGCTATGGTGGATGAGCGCAAGATCCAGTATCGCGTCACTCCCCAAGTCACCATCAAGGATTACAGCCAGGTCAAGATCACCGAGGGTGATCGTGAGCTGCGGGTGGTCAGCGTATCCACCATGGGCAGAGCTGCTTCTACCGGCTATATTGAGGTGGAGGAAACGCTGGATCTGTCCAAGAATTATCAAATGTATATCGAGGGCTACGGTACGCAGCCCGTAGTACCCACACTGATTTTTGACAGTCAGTATTTTGCTGACAACTATCATTATGACGGTGACGATCTCGGCCCCGTGATCAACGGTGATTCTACGACCTTTAAGGTATGGGCTCCCACAGCCTCCAAGGTTGTGCTTGATCTGTACAGCGCGGGTGACGGTGATACGCTGATCAAATCGGTCGATATGGTGCGCGGTGAAAAGGGCGTTTGGTCGCACACCGAGGCTTGCGGCCACGGTACGTATTATACCTACACCGTAACCACCTCCGTGGGTACGCAGGTCGCAACCGATCCGTATGCCAAGGCTGCGGGCGTCAACGGCAACCGCTCCATGGTTGTGGATCTCTCGCTGACAAATCCCGAGGGCTGGGATGCAGCCGGGCTGGAAAACCCCATTTCCTCTTATAACGACGCGATTATCTGGGAGGTGCACGTGCGTGACTTCTCAAATAAGATCGAATCCTCGCAGTATAAGGGCAAGTACCTCGCCTTTACCGAGCGCGGCCTTGTCAACGAGCACGGCCAGAGTGTCGGCGTGGATTATCTTGTGCAGCTTGGCATTACTCACGTGCATCTGTTGCCCGTTTACGACTACGCAACGGTGGACGAGTCCAATCCCGATGCAGAGTTCAACTGGGGCTATGATCCCAAGAATTATAACGTCCCCGAGGGCAGCTACTCCACCGACCCCTATCACGGTGAGGTACGTATCAAGGAATTCAAGCAGATGGTGCAGGCACTGCACGAGGCGGGCATCGGCGTGATCATGGACGTGGTATACAACCACACCTATGACGCAAACAGCTCCTTTAACAGAATCGTTCCTTATTATTATTACAGATATACCAATACGGGTGCAAACTCCTCGGCAAGCGGCTGCGGCAACGACACAGCCTCCGAGCGTTACATGTACGGCAAGTTTATGACCGAGTCCACCAAGTACTGGGTCGAGGAATATAAGCTGGACGGTCTGCGCTTTGACTTGATGGGTCTGCATGATCTTGAAACCATGCAAGAGGTGGAGTCGGCAGTGCATACCGTCAACCCGAACGCTATCATTTACGGTGAAGGCTGGACCATGGGTGCCACCATCGACGGCTCGGCACAGGCAAACCAGACCAACATTTCGCAGATCGTTCCCACAGGTGACGCCATCGGCGGCATTGCTGTGTTTAACGACGCTATCCGCGACGGACTGAAGGGCAGCGTGTTTGATGCCAAGTCGCAGGGCTACATCAGCGGCGCGTCCAAGGCCAACTGGAACAAGGTGCTGTTCGGCATCAAGGGAGGCGAGGGCCTTGGCATCGGCTGGTCTGTGGAGAACAGCATGGTTATCAACTACATGAGCGCCCACGATAACAATACGCTGTGGGATAAATTGCTCCTGTCCAATCCCGGCAACTCGGAGGACGAGCGCAACCGTATGAACAATTTGGGTGCAGCCATCCTGATGATCTCCAAGGGTACGCCCTTCTGGCAGGCCGGCGAGGAAATGCTGCGCACCAAGGACGGGGACGAAAACAGCTATAAGTCCTCGGACGAGATCAACAATATCGATTGGTCGGTGCTGAAGGAAGGCAACCGCGAATATGCGACCATGCTCTATTACAAGGGCTTGATCGAAATGCGCAAAACGTTTGATATCTTTACAAGTGATGCAACTGAGATCGTCAAGGTCGATGAATTGGGCAGCGGCATCGTCATGCTGACTATGGATGATCGCAAGGGCGGTCAGGCACTGATCGTCATCAATCCTCATAACACGGGTCTGCCCTGTACCTTGGAGGGTGAATGGCATCTGGTTGCCAATGGCACGCAGGCAGGCGGTAGTGTGATCGAAACACAGAGCGGAAGCGTTACCGTCAGCGGCATCAGTATGCTGGTTTACGTAAACGACGCGCTTGCACAGTAAGCAGCGGAGGATACGTGATGAGAAATAATCTTATCAGAGCACTTGCGCTTTGCGCAGCGGGATGTTTGGCGCTTGTGGGATTTGTGTCCTGCAAGCCTGCCACCCCCACTCCCGACACCCCCGAATTTGACGAGATCAATACCGATTGGAGGCCCAATCAGATGAACGTAACTAAGACCTCGGATTCCCTGTACGTGCAAAAGGTGGAGAATTTGCCCGATGACTTTATCTTCGGCATGGACGCGTCCTGCGTTCCCGCGCTGGAGGCAAGCGGTGTGACCTATACCGATTTTGACGGACAGGAGAAGGACGTGTATGAAATTCTGAGCGCAAACGGCATCAATTATATCCGCGTGCGCATCTGGAACGATCCCTTCACCGGTGATGGCAAGGGATATGGCGGAGGCAACTGCGATTTGCAGAATGCTATCGAGGTGGGCAAGCGCGCTACCAAGTATGGCATGAAGCTGCTTGTCAACTTCCATTATTCCGATTTTTGGGCAGACCCCGCAAAGCAAATGGTACCCAAGGCGTGGCGCGGGATGAATATCGATGCCAAGTCCGAGGCGCTGTATCAGTACACCAAGGATTGCCTGACCGCACTGGTCGAGGCGGGCGTGGACGTGGGCATGGTGCAGGTTGGTAATGAGACCAACGGTGCTATGTGCGGTGAGTCGGCCTCCAAGCTGGGCGGCTGGAAAAATATCACGCAGCTCATGAGCGCGGGCAGCCGCGCGGTGCGTGAGGTTTGCCCCAACGCGCTGATCGCCATTCACTTTGCAAATCCCGAAAAGGCAGAGAGCTACGTCAGCTACAGCGCAAATCTGGACTATTACGGTGTGGATTACGACGTATTCGCTTCTTCCTATTACCCCTTCTGGCATGGAACTCTTGATAATCTTGCCGAGGTGCTGAACAAGGTCAACGCCACCTACGGCAAGAAGGTTATGGTAGCCGAAACCTCTTATGCATTTACAAGCGAGGATACCGACCATTACGGCAACACCATCGGTGACGGCGGCGGTATCGTCAAGGATTATCCTTTCACGCTGCAAGGACAGGCGAACTTAGTGCGCAACGTGACCGATACCGTGGTCAATAAGATCGAGGGCGGCATCGGCGTGTTCTACTGGGAAGGTACCTGGATCTCGGTAGGCGGTGAGAGCTACGAGCAGAATCTCGCTCTGTGGGAAAAGCACGGCTCGGGCTGGGCTTCCTCGTACGCAAAGGAATACGATCCCGAGGATGCAGGGCAGTGGTACGGCGGCTGCGCGGTAGATAACCAAGCGTTCTTTGATGCGGACGGCAAGGTGACCGAGGCCATCAAGGTGTTCGGCATGATGAAAAACGGTAACGTGATCGACGTCAAGGCAGACGCGATCGAGGACGTTGAGCTGATCTTTGATTTGAACGGTGACGTGGTGCTGCCCGAAACGGTCAACGCCATTATGAACGATAATTCGCGCAAGGCCATTCCCGTTGTATGGCAGGATATTGATATCGCAGCGCTCAAGGCGGGCGGTGTGGCCAAATACGATATCGTGGGAGAGGCCGGCGGCATGACGGCCAAGGGTGTGATCTCCATGGTGGAATACAATTTCCTTGAGAACTGGAGCTTTGAGGATGGCGAAGTCGGCTGGAAGGCCACGGCTATTACCAAGTGTGACGAGCTTTGCATTGAAGACAAGGTGACCGACTCGCTCACGGGCAACAAGCACTATCATTTCTGGGGCGCGTCGGCTAACGTTGTCGAGTTTACCCTGGAACAGGACGTGAGTGGCCTGAAGGCGGGCAAGTATGATTATGCTATTTCGATCATGGGCGGTGATGGCGGCACGACCGAGATTTACGCTTACGTTAAGATCAATGGCGAGCAAGTTGCTACCGCACCTACCCAGATCACGGTGTATAACGAGTGGCATACCGCCGCGGTCAAGGGCATCGAGGTTGCCGAGGGCGACGTGGTCACCGTGGGCATCTACGTCAAGTGTTCGGGTCCCAACGCATGGGGCAAGATCGATGACGCGCTGCTCAATTCGGTCAAGGAATAAGGAAAAATCTATGAAAATGAAAAGAATATTGAGTTTGTTTATGCTGTTTGCATTATGTCTGACCTCGTTGTCGCTTGCCTCCTGCACCCCGCAGGAGCAGCCTCCCGAGGAGGAAACACCTCCCGCGCCCGAGGTTGATCCCATCGACGATAACTACCGCACCTTTTATCAGATCTTTGTGGGCTCGTTTGCCGATTCCAACGGTGACGGCATTGGAGATCTGCGCGGTATTATCAAGCATTTTGATTACCTGAATGACGGCAATATCCATTCCGGAGAAAGCCTTGGCGTGCAGGGCATATGGCTCTCGCCGATCTTCTCTTCTCCAACGTATCATAAGTACGATGCCAAGGATTATTATAAGGTAGATTGGCGCTTTGGCGACGAACAGGCCCTCAAGGATCTGATAGCACTGTGCCACGAGCGGAATGTCAAGATCATTCTTGACCTTGCCATCAACCACACCTCGGATCAGCACGAGTGGTTTTTGCAATTCAAGGAGTCGCGAATGAAGGGCGATACCTCGAATCCTTACTATGATTATTACGCTTGCGTAACAACCGCTGAAAAAAAGGGAGGCGTGAGTTATCAAAAGATCGCAGGCGTGGATTGCTGGTACGAGTGCAATTTTTCGGGCAGTATGCCGGAGCTCAATTACGATAATCCGGCTGTCAGAGAGGCCGTACTGGATGTAGCCAAGTATTATCTTGACCTTGGCGTGGACGGCTTCCGCTTTGATGCTGTTAAGTACATTTACTTTGGCGATACCGCTCGTTCGGTTGAGTTCTGGGAGTGGTATATGCAGGAGCTGCGTGCGATCAAGCCGGATATTTATTGCGTGGGTGAGTGCTGGTCGGGCGACTCGGAGGTGTTGGAGTATTATCCGGCAATGAATTGCTTCAATTTCACCATGTCGCAGGCTGAGGGCATTGTTGCAACCGCCGCAAAGGGCAAAAATATTGCAACGTATACCAATTACGTGCAAAATTATCAAAAGAGCGTCAAGGCAAAAAATCCGGAGGGCATGATCATGCCGTTCTTGTCCAATCACGATATGGATCGCATTGCGGGCGCGTTTATCTTGGAGAACAATTTGCGCATGGCGGCCAATCTCTATCTGCTTTGCGCGGGCTCACCCGTCATATATTACGGTGAGGAGATCGGCATGCGCGGCTCGCGCGGCAGCGAGAATACGGATGCCAACAGACGCCTTGCCATGCTTTGGGGTGACGGTGTACCACTGCTCAATCCGGAGGGCTCGACCTATCCTGCGGATAAGCAGATCACGACCACCGTTGCGGATCAGGTTGCGGATGAGAACAGCCTTTACAACTATTATTGTAAGGTGATCGCAGTTCGCCACAAGTACCCCGCCATTGCAAGAGGGGACTATACCGCTGTCAACTGCGGCAACAAAAATTTGGGCGGCTTTCGTATTGACTATGAGGGCGAAGTGCTGGGATTGATCCATAATACCTCGGGTGAGCAACTCAAGGTGGATCTTGCCACCTGTGCGGCGCTTTCGGGCTGTTCCTTTACCGAAATTTGCGATGCAGTAGGAGCAGGGAATGCAACGCTGGAGGGCAGTGTTCTGACGGTCGATGCGTACACCAGTGTGGTGTTGCAATAATGCACAAAATAATTTAGTTTGGTCTCGAGTTTTCGACAGAATAACAAGGTGACGTTTGTAAACTTCGCCGAAAAACAACTTTGGGTTTATTTTCCGTTGACAAAACGGCAAAAACATGTTAAAATTCATGGAGTGCGAAACCCTCGCACACTAAAAAATACTATATCTATTGGAGGATTTACTTATTATGAAAATGAGTAAGATTCTGGCTCTTCTGCTGGTTGCTCTGATGGTTGTTGCTTGCTTTGCAGCATGCACCACTCCCGACAGCGGAGAGAACGAAACCACTCAGGGTGAAGGCACAACTGCCGGCACCGAAAACAATGGCCCCACCGATGCTGAACTGGCTGAGGCATACAAGGGCACTTACAACATCACCATGTGGGTTTCCGAGCTTGACGGCGTTGCTGCTCTGACTCAGCAGCAGATCGACGCTTTCGAAGCTAAGTACCCCGGCATCATCATTGAAGCTTCTATTGAAGGCGTTACCGAGGCTGATGCAGGCTCCAAGGTTGTTGCTGACGTTGCAACCGCTCCTGACATCTACTGCTTCGCACAGGACCAGCTGGCTCGTCTGGTACAGGCTGCCGCTCTGGCAACTCCTCCCGAGCTGATCGCTGCTAACCTGAACGCTACCAACGACGCAGGCTCCGTTAAGGCAGCTTCCGTTGCAGGTACTCTGTACGCTTACCCCATGACTTCCGACAATGGCTACTATATGTACTACAACACCAGCATCATCTCCGAAGAGGATGCTGAGAGCATGGAAAAGATCATCGCAGCTTGCGAGGCTAACAACCTCAAGTTCCGCTTTGCTCTTGAGAACGCTTGGTACACCGCTTCCTTCTTCTTTGCAACCGGTTGCCATTCCAACTGGTCCATGGATACCGAGGGTAACTTCGTATCCGTTGACGATACCTTCAACAGCGCTGCAGGTCTTGCAGCTATGAAGGGTATGCAGAAGCTGGCTCAGTCTTCTTGCTACGACTCCAACGCTGATATCTTCACCGATGCAGGCGTTGTTATCACCGGTATCTGGAACGCTAACGCAGCTCAGGAGCACTTCGGTGACAACTTCGGTGCTACCGATCTGCCCTCCTTCGAGGTTGACGGCCAGTCCTACCACCTCGGCTCCTACACCGGTAACAAGCTGATGGGTGTTAAGCCCCAGTCCGATGAAAAGAAGGCTGCAGTTCTCGCTCTGCTGGCTCAGTACCTGACCAGCGAAGAGTGCCAGCTGCAGAGATACGAGCAGTTCCAGTGGGGTCCCTCCAACATCGCTGCTCAGTCCTCCGAGGCAGTTCAGTCCAACGCTTCTCTGGCAGCTCTTGCTAAGCAGAACGCATTCGGTCAGCCTCAGGGTCAGATCCACGGCTCTTGGTGGGATATCGCAAAGGTTCTGGGCGCAGACGCTAAGGCTGCTACCTCCGATGCAGATCTCCAGGCAGCTCTGGACAACTACAAGACCACTATCGACGCTCTGTTCACCATGACCGATGAGCAGAAGAACGCTTGGGGCGTTATCGGCGGCATCTGCGGCACCAGCTGGGATACCGACTTCCCCATGACCGAGGGTCCCGACGGTACATACACCTCTGAGGTTCTCGAGCTCAAGGCAGGCGAGGAATTCAAGGTTCGTCAGGGCGCATCCTGGGACGTTAACTTTGGCGTAGAGTTCAACGGCGCAAACATCGTTGTTGAGGCTGACGGCAAGTACCAGGTACAGCTCGTTTGGGATGGCGCTCAGGGCGGCACTGTAACCCTGATCCCCGTAACCGAGTAATTTAGGTTACCATAAGCAAAATCACATGGGGAGTCCTTGGACTCCCCATGTCATAAAGGCATAAATGATAAGGCATTGTTAGCCGACATACAAGGACAACACTTGTCTTGTGTAGCGGCGAATAATGCCTT
>JAFTLD010000084.1 GCA_017452945.1 Clostridia bacterium
AGCAACGCTGACCCTCTCTCTTTTTGTGTCGGTATTGAACGTGGGACTTGAAGGGGGCGCGGCAATGAATGACATGCCGGTGGCATGTCAGAACCGCGCCTGACCGAGGCACGTAGCAAAAGACCGCATTCCCGCGGCTTTTGCGTCGTCGTGCCGAGATTCAAGTCCCACCACCGGCAACAAAAATACAGGTAGGTATCCATGATACTGATGAATTAGCGGGAAATCAGCAGAAATTTGTTCGGCTTTAAGCAAATGCCTGCTGTTTTTTGTTGAAGTAAGACGTGAAAGAGTGTCCGTGTGGTGACCTCATCCACCGCTTCGCGGTCCCCCTTCCCCAGCGGGGAAGGCTTATTTTATGCGTCCGTCTTATTCGATTATCCGCTGAGGGACACCTTGATGAGCCTTCCCCGCTGGGGAAGGTGGCGCGTAGCGCCGGATGAGGTCACCACACGGACGCTCCTTCACATCTTTCGACATAGAAAAGCAGAAGTCTTTGTGAAGTGACTTTTTCTTTCGTTTTGTCTGTTTTACCGCTAATTCCGCAACACCATATCTGTATTTTTGTTTTACCGATATCAACGCGGGCATATTATCATTCCCCTTGTGTTCCTCATATTATGATATAGAAAAACTCCCAAGGAGGTACCTATATGGACAACAGCTCACAATCGCCGGTCCCCGCAGGCACGGGATATTTGATCGTGCAGGTCAGCACGGCAGGCGGGGCGATCCCTTTGCCCGGTGCGCTTGTCACGGTGCGCGACTACGATCCCGAAACCGAGCCTGACGTTGGCAACGTGATCGCTTCCATGCGCACCGACCGCAGCGGCAGAACGCAAAGGCTTGCCCTGCCCGCCCCTGCGCGCGCTCTCTCGCAAGCCCCCGGTTCGGCCGTTTTGCCTTATGCGCTTTACAGCATTGACGTCCAAACCGATCGCTATTTTGAAAACTATTATGCAAGCGTCCCCATTTTTGATGGGATCGTTGCGGTGCAGCCGGCCGTACTGCAAGCCTTGCCGGACACAAAATTCTCGGATAATATCGGCAATGACACACAGATATTCTTCGAGTCGGAAAATCCCGATCTGTAAACCAATATAAGGAGGTCATCATGCCGGACACACCCTTCATACCCGAAACCATCACCGTACATCTCGGTGCGCCGAGTGCGGCAGCGCAAAACGTGACGCTTCCCTTTATCGACTACGTCATGAACGTGGCGTCCAGCGAGATCTATCCCACATGGCCTGAAAACGCCCTGCGTGCCAATATGTACGCGCAGATCTCGTTCGCGCTCAACCGTATTTACACCCAATACTACCGCTCACGCGGCTATGATTTCGACATCACCAACTCCACCACCATTGACCAATCCTTTGTCAACGGCCGCGATATTTTTGACAACATCCGCGAGATTGCGGGTGATATTTTTAACAGCTACATCCGCCGCCAAGGCAGCGTTGAACCCCTTTTTGCCGCCTATTGCGACGGTGTGGAGGTGCAATGCGACGGGCTTTCCCAATGGGGATCGGTAGACCTTGCCAATCAGGGCTTGACTCCGTACGAAATTCTGACCAACTATTTCGGAAACGACATCGATATCGTAACCGACGTCCCCGTTGCAGGCATTGACGTGCGCGTACCCGACTTCCCCTTGCGCGTGGGCAACGTGGGAGACGACGTTCGCACCGTACAGATCCGCCTCAACCGCATCGCCCAAAACTACCCCGCTATCCCCAAAATCGTGCAAACCGACGGTGTCTTCGTAGAGGATACCGAGGCTGCCGTGCGTGCCTTTCAGGAGATCTTCAACCTCACACCCGATGGGGTGGTCGGCCGCGCGACATGGTTTGCCATTCAAGCCATTTACGCAGGTGTCAAGCGCCTGAATGAACTCGATTCCGAGGGCATACGGTTAGAGGAGGTCACCAAGCAATTTCCGCAGGTGCTCCAAGTGGGCGACACAGGCACAGGTGTGCTGAGTCTGCAATATTATCTGAGCTTCCTTTCCAACTACTATAACACCATTCCTGCCGTGGACATTGACGGTGTATTCGGTGAATCCACCCGTGCAGCCGTCACCGATCTGCAAACCACCTTTGGTCTTGTTCCCGACGGCATTGTGGGCTCTGCTACCTGGGAGGCTATGTACCGCGCGTATCTTGGCATTGTCGGCACCGTACCCGAAAACTATACGGTCAGCGGAGCTATCCCCTTTCCGGGCGTAGTCCTGCGGCGCGGTGCGGATTCCGTGTCGGTACGCATCCTGCAGGAATATCTGACGCGCATCTCACAAACCTATCCAAGCATTCCCGCAGTCAATCCTACGGGATACTTCGGGGCGCAAACCGAGCAATCCGTGCGTGCATTCCAGCAACAATTCGGTCTGCCCGTCACAGGCGTGGTGGATGCCATCGTATGGACGGCGATTGCCGATCTTTACAGCGATCTGCTGGCTTCCGACAATCTGCAGGACGGCCAGTACCCCGGCTTTGTTATTGGAGAAGCGTGAAAGGAGAAAGTTATGCCCGACCAAAGCAATCACCCCACCTATTCCCCCGCTGTAGCCAATTTGCAGCGTTATTTACGCCAGCTGGCCTATCATACCCCCGAAATCCGTCAAGTGCCTGTAGACGGCATTTTTGAGAGTGCTACGCGTGATTCTCTTTCGGATTATCAGCGTTACGTTGGTTTGCCCGTCACAGGCACGGCTGACCGCGCCACGTGGGAGCGGCTGTATGCCGATTATCTCAATTCGGTAACGTTCTATTCCCCACCCACCTCAGTCGCGCTGTTTCACCGCAATCCCGTCGGCTATTACATGGACATAGGTGCCGTGGGCATCGACGTAGCCGCCTTGCAATACATGCTTGGAGAGCTGACGCTGCTTTATCTGCTTACTCCGCCCGAAATCACCGGCACTTATGACCGGGAAACGGCTGAAGCGGTGCGTGCTTTTCAGGAATACGTGATGCTGCCCGTGACGGGGCAGGTGGACATTCTGACCTGGAACGCGATCACCGACCGCTACAACGCTTTACCCGCAGGGGCAGAGGCAGAATAATTTTCATTCACCGCCCCGATGCGACACAATTTTCGCATCGGGGCGATTATAATGAAAAAGACTGTAAAATACTATAAAAGAAAGGATTTTTCTTATGCTATGTGAAAAATGTAAAAAGAAAAAGGCAACGGTTTTCTACAATGAAAATCTGGGCGGCAAAACGCGCTCCTGCTCGCTTTGTGCCGATTGTGCCGAGACCATGCGCCGCACGGGAGAGCTTGAAGACGTACTCATCCCTTCGGCATCCTCAGGCTTTGGGTGCAGTGAGAGTGCCATGTTCGGTAATTTATGCGGCATCACTGTTCCGCACAACATTGCCGCCGTGCGCACCTGCCCCGTTTGCTCTTCTACACTTGCGGGCATTGCTGAGAGCGGCAGCGTTGGTTGCGCAGCTTGCTACAAGACCTTCCGCGAGGAAATCGCAGGGGCTGTACACGCGCTTCCCGAGAACACGCCCTATCCCGGCCGCATGCCGCGCAATTTCCGCTTGCGGCAGGAAAGACGGGCACGTGCTGCGCTTTTGCGCGATCAGATGAAGCAGGCCGTGCTTGCCGAGGACTTTGAAACGGCAGCCCTGCTGCGCGATCAGATACATACCCTGCAAGCACAGGATTGACAGAAAGGAGTTATCAAAATGGCTTGGTACAACACCCCCGGATATGAAAACGACACCGTGATTTTTTCACGTATCACACTCTCCAGAAATTTAGAAAAATACCCCTTTGTCCCGCGTATTTCCCCCAAGCAAGCAGCCGAGATCATTGCGAGCGTGGGCGGTATGCTGGAATCCAACGGCTTTTCTCTGATCAATTTTTCCGAAATCTCGCCCACAGCAGCCGCTTCCTATGCGGAAAAATACTACGTGACCAAGGAATTTGCCTCGGTCAGCCTGCCGCACGCGCTGCTGCTCAACGAGCCCTGCAACCTCTCTGTCATGCTTGGAGGGCGCGACCACATTCAAATCTGCTGTACGCTGCCCGGTCTTTCCTTGCATGATGCAGCGGCAAACGCCTTCAAAATGGACGATCTGATCGATGATAAGGATGCATATGCCTTTGATCCGAGCCTGGGATACCTCTGCTCCGACCCTTTGGAATGCGGCACGGCCATGCGTGCATATGCGCTTTTGTTTTTACCTGCCCTGACGCTGCATGCACAAATCGAACCGCTTTCGATCAAGCTTTCGGGACTTGGCATATCGCTGCGTCCCATGATGAGCGGCACACAGGGGCAGAATTGTCTTTACATGCTTTCCTGCCGCTCCTCCTTGCGTATGGGTGAGCAGGAAATGCTGGAGCGTATGGAGGACACCACGCGCCAGATCCTGGACAGCGAGCGAAAGCTGTGCAGCCGTGCCAAGGAGGAGCGTGTGGCATATCTGACCGACCGTGCTCACCGTGCGCGTGCCATTCTTGGCAGTGCGCACTTGCTCAGTGCGGATGAGTTTTTGAATTTGTCGGCAGACGTAAGACTCGGCATCAGTCTGGGTATACTGCAGGATATAGAGCCCGATCTGCTCAACACGCTGTTAGTGGAGATCATGCCCTGCACCATGACACTCTCTGCAGAGCAGCCCTTGCGCTCATCACAGGACAGAGATCTGTTCCGAGCAGCGTTGGTCAAGCAGCGTTTAGGGGCTTAATACAAACGAAAAGGACAGGCTATGAACAGTAAATTTACCAAAAAGGCACAGGATGCACTTGGTCTTTCGCAAAAATTCGCTGCTGAGCTGGGGCATACCTATATTGGTTCGGAACACCTGCTCATGGGACTTGTGGGAGAGAGCGATTGCGTGGCCGCCAAGCTGCTTGTGGCAAGAGGAGCGGATTTTTCCCGCGTTCGTGACGCAGTGGCAACGCTGACCGGGGTGGGCTCATGCTCATCTGTATCCCCCGAGGATATGACCCCCAGATTGCGCAAGATTATCGAAAACGCAGCACGCCAATCCTCAACCGGCGCGCAAAGCTACATTGGCACCGAGCACCTGCTCTTGGCTTTGTGCAGCGAACACGATTCTGTAGGCGCACGTATTCTGGACGGTATGGGCATTCCCCTATCCGAGCTGATCTCGGATTGCAACAGTTTTATGAACTCTACCAAGGGGAAAGGCAAGCAGCCCAAAAGCAAGGACAAAAACGAGGGCATTCTGATGGGGTACGGCAAGGATCTGACCGCCATTGCAAAAACAGGCACGCCCGATCCCGTAATCGGGCGCGATGAGGAAAGCGCACGCGTCATTCAAATCCTTTCGCGCAAGCAAAAGAATAACCCTTGCCTGATCGGGGAGCCGGGCGTGGGCAAGACCGCCGTGGTGGAAGGATTGGCACAGCGCATTGCCGCAGGCGAGGTACCCGAAACGCTCAAGAAAAAGCAGATCATCTCGCTTGACCTCGCATCCATGATCGCGGGCACAAAATACCGCGGTGAATTTGAGGAACGGTTCAAGTCGGTGCTGCAGCGCGCCTCTGCCGATCCCGATATGATCCTGTTCATTGACGAGATCCACACCATCATCGGAGCGGGGGCTGCCGAGGGCGCGGTGGATGCCGCCAACATTATCAAGCCTGCTCTTGCACGCGGTGAGATGCAGGTCATAGGCGCCACCACGCTTGCGGAATACCGCCGCTATATCGAAAAGGATGCCGCGCTGGAACGCAGATTCCAATCCGTGCTGGTAAAAGAACCGACCGCAGAGCAGACGATGGAGATCCTGCTCGGGCTGCGGCAACGATACCAGGAGCATCATGGGCTATTGATATCGGATGAAGCACTGCAAGCCGCTGTGACCATGTCGCAGCGGTATATCACCGACAGATTTTTGCCCGACAAAGCCATTGATCTGATCGATGAAGCAGCTGCGCGGCTGCGGCTCTCTCTTTGCAAGGCCTCTCCCGAGATCAAGGCGCTGCAGGAGCAGATGGCAACGCTTGCCGCGCAAAAGGAACAGGCCGTGATCGAGCAGGATTTCACAAAAGCTGCCGCAGTTCGCGAACAGGAGCTTATGCTGGAGCAACAGCTCTTCTCGCTGCAATCGGGGCTGCATGCCGATCAGGCTATGCAAACGCCAACCGTCACCGCACGCGAGATTGCAGAAGTAGTTACGCAATGGACGCACATCCCCGTTACGGGGCTTTTGCGCTCGGAGCGTGAGCGGCTGCTTACCTTGGAGAAGGAGCTTTGTGCTCGCGTGATCGGTCAGGAAAAAGCAGCACACGCGGTGGCAGCCGCCATCCGTCGCGGACGCACAGGCATGAAGCAAGCGGGGCGGCCTATCGGCTCGTTCGTCTTTCTCGGACACACAGGTGTTGGCAAGACTTGCATGTGTAAAGCATTGGCCGAGGCACTTTTCGGTACGGATACCGCTATGATACGTTTGGACATGTCCGAATATATGGAAAAGCACAGTGTTTCCAAGCTGATCGGCTCCCCGCCCGGCTACGTGGGCTTTGAGGAGGGCGGTCAGCTGACCGAGCGTGTGCGCCGCGCACCGTACAGCGTCATTCTCTTTGATGAGATTGAAAAAGCGCACCCCGACGTGTTTCATTTGCTCTTGCAGGTTTTGGACGACGGTATCTTAACCGACTCACAGGGACGGCGCGTGGATTTTTCCAACACGGTCATCATCATGACATCCAATGCAGGCACGGGCAAGCGCAGCCGCGCCATCGGCTTTTCGGCAAGCGAACAAGAGCAAGCAGCCGTGCAGATGATGGCAGCCTTGCATAATCTCTTCCCTGCCGAATTTTTGGGCAGAGTGGATAAGGTTATTGTGTTTGCCGATCTGTCACGTGAGCATGCCATACGCATTACGGAAATGATGCTTGGCGAGGTAGCCGATCGGGCAAGAGCACTCGGCATAGAATTGTTTTTTGAGGATAGCGTACCTGCATGGATCGCACAGATCGGGTATGCCCCCGAGAAGGGCGCGCGCGAGCTTCGTCGCGCCATTACTGACCATGTAGAGGATGCGGTTGCCACAGCAATCTTGGAAGAAAAGATACAAAAGGGTGAGCGCGTGAATGCACGCGTGGAGGATGGAAAAATCATATTTGTATAAAAAAGGCTACGCCACGGAGCAGATAAGTTAGCCAACAAACGATAAAAAGCAGGAATTTGTTCGCAAACGTACAAATTCCTGCTTTTTTCGTTATTTTTTCAGCCCCATGCAGCCCCTTTGGACTTAATTCATGGGTACCTTACCCATAAAGATCTTGTTATTTTCGTAAAGATAATCGTACAGCATCTCGTCGTAGCACAGCTCACGGATGATATTGGGCTGCTCGACGTCCAGATAGGCAGCCACGTCCTCGACGGTCACCTTACCGCCCTGTCCGCTGCCCTTTCCGACACCGGGAGCGAAGGTGTCGTAATACTTTTCTGCGTATTGATACAGCGCGCTTTGATACTGTTCATCGGTAATCACCAATCCCGCATCCTTGACGATGGCGTAAAAAATCATATCCTTCTCGGCATATCCGTATGATAGAGTCATGATCTTGATCTCATCCAGTTCAAAAGCGGCAAGCACCTCTTCATAAGAAACGCCGTTTGCAGCCGCCATACGACGGTAATAGTCCTCCATGGACTTCATATAATAGCTGACCGCCTCGTCCGGCACGATCTCAGCCTTACAATTCTGCTCACAGACATCCCACAGAGCGTCATAGACCTTGTCGTAATACAGCTCGTTCCACAGCTGCTCCTTATAATAGGCAAAAAACTCGTCCGCCTTGGTACATTTGCCGCCCGTGTACGAGGAAACGAACGCATCGGTCAGATCGTAATACGCGCCCTTGATATACGACACGGTCACGGTATAAGACGTTGTGCGCCCCTCATTTTCCACGTTGACCAGCACGGGAATGCCGCAGGGTGCGCCCACAAGTCCGCGCACAAAATCGTCGGACATGCTGCCGCCCTCGGCAAGCGTGACCTCCACGTCGCTCTCCCCGACTGCACTTCCGCCCTCGCCTGACAGGTAGTAGTAGGAGAGCACCAGGGTATCTCCCCATTTGGCCGTACCGTCGGTGATCTTCTCATAAAGCCCGTTGACGGTTTTGATGTCCTCGATTGCTTCGTTTACCTGCGCGTCTGTCACCTCAACGCCCTCTATACTGACCTCCAGCCCCGTGTATGCGCCAAGCGTCACGTACGACTCCAGCGGCATGGACAAATAATCCGGGATATCGGTCAGGTCCGCTGAGTCCTTGGCCGGCGGTGCTAAATCGGCAGTTTCCTCTTCCAGCATATTCTCCACCGATCTGCAGGAGCAAAGCAAAAGAAGCGCACACAGCAATGCTCCCCATTTTATATATTTCATAAATTCTCCTTAAATGGCACAAAAGGATTCACCACGCATAACGCGCATGAATCCTTTACGTGTGTTTTTTGATGGTAAAGACGGATTAGTCTTCCTTCTGCTTCAGAGTGATTACCTGCTTGCCGCCGTAGAAACCGCAAACCTTGCAAACACGATGTGCCAATACCATTTCATTGCATTCGGGATTGGAGCACTTTACCATACCGGGCATAGCGAGCTTGGAGTTGTTAGATCTTCTCTTGTCTCTGCGTGCCTTGGATACCTTTCTCTTCGGTACTGCCATAATTACACCTCCTCTTTGGCGTACAGGCGTATACCGTACACCGCATTATATCAATTTTTTTATAAACTTATATCTGTTACCGAAACTCGGTTACATTCAAAACTTATTCGTCGCTCTCTTCCAAAAGCTTTGCAAGCACTGCAAGTCTGGGGTCGATCTCGCGTGTAGAGCAACCGCAAGCACCGTATTTGAGCTGCTTGCCGCACTTGGGACAAAGTCCCGGGCAATCCTCATCACACAAGAATTTCGTGGGGAAAGAAAGGATCATTTCCTCCACCAACTGCTCGTCGATGTCCAGCTTGCCGTCTCGGATGATGATGTACTCGTCCACGTTGTCGTCGATCTGTTCCTGCGAAAGGGACTTCTCTTCAGCCACGGTACGTTCAAAGCAGACCGTGTAGATCCCCTCTACGTCATCAAGGCATCTTGCGCAGATGGTTTTGTAAGGCATGTCAGCCTCAAGTACCAAGCGCATATATCCGCCCGTGTCGGTCACCTTACCTACCACGTGCGCATCGGCTGTGAACTCCACGCCTGCACAAGGCTCGGGCTTGATGCAATAATCCACGTCCAGTGTGTCAACTTCTCCTCGAAGCATGGGGCCCATGTCAAGAATCATATGCACACCTCCCGTAAATTTCAAACGACATAAAAAGCGACAGTAAATATTATAACCGCTAATCTTTATTTTGTCAAGTGTTTTTTATGATTTTCCTACTTGTTTTTGAGATTTTTGAGATTATCCTGCTCGATCTTCTAAAAAGCAAATTTTTGAAATAAATATCCACCCGCATAGCGGGTGGTATTTCAGTTTCGGGCATAGCCCTAATAATACTGGCTGCGCACAAGTGCGCCGTCAATTGGCCTGCCAGCCATGCAACTGTTACTTACTACCCATAAATGGGTCCCGTGG
>JAFTLD010000085.1 GCA_017452945.1 Clostridia bacterium
CAAGCTCTTCTCCGCAAGTCGCGCAATAGGTAACCATATCGTAGCCGCCGATTTCGGTGCAACTGGGTTCGACGCGGTTTTCCTCAACTGCGTCTGCTGCCGTGTGGCCGGTTGCAGGAATTTCCACATGTTCTCTGCCAAGCTCTTCTCCGCAAGTCGCGCAATAGGTAACCATATCGTAGCCGCCGATTTCGGTGCAACTGGGTTCGACGCGGTTTTCCTCAACTGCGTCTGCTGCCGTGTGGCCAGTTGCGGGGATCTCGTCAACGTTGATTTGTTCGCTGCATCTTGTGCAATCAAGCGACTTACTGCCTGCAACCGTACATGTGGGTTGAGAATCGACGTGCCATTCACCGCTATCATCGTGTCCAAGTGCGGGAATCGCTGTGATATCCTTTTGCGTTCCGCACCAAGAGCAATACATGGATTTGCTGCCTGCCTCCGTACAGGTGGGCTCAACGTCCACCGTCCATCCGCTGTCGTAATCATGCTCACTCTCTGTTCCGGGCAATATCTGCATTTCCAGCAGCTTTTGACACAAGGAGCAAACGCGTCCCTGCACCTCGGGCGTCAGACAGGTTGCAGATTCGATCACAGACCAAGCACCCAGCACATGGCTGCAAACGTCATTGACAGACGAGCTGCTTGACTGCCCTACGTCGTTTTTATGCTGAATGTAGCCGCAATCCACACAAGCGAAATAATATGCTCCGTCATCCTCATTTCCATAGAAGATCTTGGGCATCAGCGCAAGCAGATTTTGCATCCATTCATGGGTAACGACAGTTTTTTGGTACGTATGCTCGCTGATCGGGACAGATTCCGTGATCTGCGCACCGCATGCCGTGCAACGGCTATAGACGGTTCCCTGTTCGGTACAGGTTGCGGCTACGGTCTTTTCTATGCTGAAATCATGTCCCTCACAAGGCAGGATCTCGGTATACCGATCACCGCAGCTTGCGCACGTATACAGAATGCTGCCGTCCGCAAAGCAAGTGGGAGGTGTGATCTCGGTGCTGTAGGCGTGTCCCGTTGCAGGGACGAAATCGGTTCCGATCCACTCACCGCACACCGTGCAAACAGCCTTGTAGCAGCCCTGCTCGGTGCACGTGGGAGCGCACCATACCGCATCCGCATACACATGCTTACCACCAATATGCTCACGCTCCAGAATAAACGTATGGTCACCGCGCACGGTCATTCCATCGGTATAACCGCTCCAACCGCGCATTGTATATCCTTGCTTTTCTGCAACCTCGGGAGGAACGATTTCGCTGCCGTAAGGCAAGCGCATCTTAGCAAGCAGTGTTGCACCATCCTCGGCATAGAAGCGCACGGTGTAGGTAGTCGCGCGAGTCTCAAAGACGGGATATGCGTGCAGATCAAGCGTAGAGGTAGCGGGAACGCTATCGGCAATGCCGTCACCGTCCAGATCCCAGCCGATCAGCACCTTGGAATACTGCTGTCCCTTTTCGGTGATCAATTCGGGCTGACGGATGACCTGAGAGGTCAGGAAGATCTCATTACTGAAAAGATCGCCGTTTTCATCATAAAAGTTTGCAACGATCCATTTATCGCTGTACACGACTCTGTTGTCATTGTGCCAGAGCGGATAGTTTGCATCCCAGCGCAGATCGGATTCAAGCCCCTCCACGTAAATTGTGACACCCTTGACACGACCAAATGCATGGTTTTGCATGGTGACGCTCTCCTTGAGCACAACCGTCTTTAAGGTCATGGGAACAGATCCGCTCCCAGAGCTGAAATACCCTGAGATGCCATGCTCTGTCGGCAGCTCGGTGATCATTAATCTTTCCAGATTGGTAACACCGGAGAGCGCGCCCAATCCGTTTCCTCCAATAATTACCTCTTTAAGTGAATAACAGCCATCAAAAGCCCGTGCTGCAATCATCTGCGTATTGGGCTTTTGCTCAAAGCAAACCGCGTCCGGAGAAACCTTGATCAGACAGTTACCAATATACAGCGCACCGTTTTCCCAGTTGGAGGGATCATCGTAATATGCTGTTCTTTCAAATGCACTATAATGGATTTCTGTAACGCCACTGCCTATTGTAATCCGGGACAAGGATGAGCATCCGTAGAAAGCAGCGTTTCCAATATGTGTCACGCTATCAGAAATGATAACGCTTTGCAAGGTGGTACAGTCGCGGAATGCATACTGCCCTATCTCGGTGATTCCTTCGGGAATGATCACGTTGCGTACACCGCTCATGTAGTAGATTCTATACGGATTACCTGATATATCGGCAGGCAAGGTCACTGTTTCCTCAGAGCCCAAATACGCAACCAGCGTATACTGACCGTTTTCGCGAATAAATCGGAAGCCATCCTCGGTTTCAATACACTCAAAGCCCACTGCAGGATCTCGATAAGTTACATTGCCGTCACGGTCTGTGATCATCTTGGCAGAATACGCAATTTCACCGTAATCGGCGCTTCCAACAGTCAAGGGCAGCTCACTGTGGTTCTCGATCACAACAAGATTGTAGCATTGATCAAAGGCATTTTCGCCAATTTCTGTAACCCCGGACGGGATTGTTAAACGGGTAAGTCCGCACGATCTGAAAGCGCAGATGCCAATCTTCGTAACTCCCTCGCCTAAATCAACCTCGGCAAGTCCCGGACAATCCGAAAACAATGAATCGCTGATTTCGGTAATTTGATCCGGAATAGTCACCTTCAAAAGGTTTGGGCATTCCATAAAGACACTGCCGCCAAGATTTTCAAGTCCGCTACCAAGCTCAATTTCAGTAAGACTGCCGCACTGCCTGAATGCACCCTCTTCTATGGATTTCACGCTATCCGGGATCACCACGTCTTTCAGGCTTTGGCACCCCAAAAATGCGTATCTTTCCAGAATTTCAAGGCCTTCGGGCAGCGTGACATGCGTCAGGTTCACACAATGATGAAATGCCGAATCTCTGATTGCTTTGACTCCCTCAGGGATCACAACCTCGCGTATACTTGTACAGCCATTGAATATGCTGGGTTTGATCTCAGTAATTGTATTGGGAAATTCAACCTTAGTCAAGAGTTCACCGTTCAGATACATGTCCGCTCCGAAATAAACAGGATTCTTACCATATCCGTCGCAATCTATATGACACCATGCTTCAAGGTCGCTGATATAGACGTTTTTGATTGCATAGCAATCATAGAACGCCCAAAAGCCTATATATGTCAAGCTTTGGGGAATGGTGACATCAGTCAAGCTTTCACAATCCTTGAACGCCTCTACAGCAATGCTTGTTACTCCTTCGGGGATCACGACCTCGGTCAAAGAGGTACAGCCACAGAATGCGCCATCTTCAATTTGTGTTACACCAACGGGAATTTCAACAGATACAAGGCTTGTGCATCCTTCGAAGGCTCTTTGGGAAATACTTGTACACTGTGTACCCTGCTCAAAGGTCACCTTGGTCAACTTGGTTTTTCCTTGGAACATATATGGAAAATAGGTAACCGTCTTAGGAATACACACCTCTGTAATATCGTCAGGCACGTATATGATCTGCGTTATATCCTTGTCATAGATAATACCGTCCAACAAAGTAAAGTGCTCATTTTCTGGATCAATCGTAAATTCATGAAACGTGCAGTTTGCAAAGGCAGTACTGTCTATGCTTTGGATGTTCTTGGGAATTTCAATACGGTCAAGCCCGATGCACCCATGAAACGCATTACCATCAATTATTGTCAGGCTTTGAGGGAAAGTGATGCGTTCCAGCGATGCACAACCGAAAAACGCACCGTGACCAATGTGTGTAACCCCTTCGGGAAAGTTGATTTTTTCAAGGCTGCTGCAATTATAAAATGCGTTCGGTTTGATTTCCTTGATGCTATCGGGCAAGGTAATTTCAACCAACGTATAGCAATTCCAAAAAGCACCGGTGCCAATCTCGGTTACGCCCTCAGGGATAATCACCTTTTTTACACCAAACATATTCCTAATAGCATAAGATTTTCCCATAATATCGGTTGGCAAGGTAACTGTTTCCAGGTCACCGAAATATTCGACCAGGGTATACTGACCGTTCTTCTCTTCAAAGCGGAATCCGTCTTCGGTCGTGATATAGGTAGCTCCCGTACTCGGATCTTTGAAAACACGGTTGCCTTCTCTGTCAAATACCTGCTTTGCATAGCGCGTAATGTATCCGTGCTCGTCAGAACCGGGCATCATGGACAGATCGCTGTTATTATATACGGTATACAGACGGTCGCATGAGCTGAATGCTCCGGTCTCAATGACCTCCATGCTTTGCGGAATAGTGATGCATCGCAAATCAAAGCATGAGCCAAACGTACTCCATTCAATTTTTGTCACGCCCTCGGGGATAGAAATCTCACGCAAGCTGATACAGTTGGAGAATGCACGGTTTCCGATGGTGCGTACACTGTCCGGAATACTGATTTCAACCAAACTCTCACAATATTCAAACGCCTGGAAGTCGATTGTAGTCAGTCTTTCTCCCAGAATAACCTTCGTTAACGCGGTACAATCCGCAAACGTGCGCGGGCTGATGACTGTAACTCCGTCACCCGTTGAAACCGATTCAAGATTCTTGCTGCCTCTAAAAGCACCGTAATTAATCTCAGTCACAACGTCCGAAAGCTGCAAATGACCGCTCAAGCCGGTTCCAAAATGCCATTCGGTCACTTTGTATTTCTCATTGACAGTTCCGAAATACGTAGCAGCAACGACAGTATTGGTCAACTCATAGCGTGCGGTGGTTTCATTAAATGCATAATCCTCTATCAAGGTAATGCTATGCGGCAGATCGATCTCTTCAAGACAAGTAATTCCGTCAAAGGCGTGCTTTCCGACGGTCGAAATGCCCTCGTGTACCGTCACCCTTACAAGGCTTTGGGGGACGTAGGTGGCATTGGCTTCGTAGCCGCCTGCTCCGAAAATGTAGCCAAACCACGTAATTTCAGGATCCTCGAAGGATGCACCGATAAAGGGTACAGTGATCTCTGTCAGCTCATTACAGCCGGCAAAAGCGCCCAGTCCGATCACCAGATCGTACGCATTGGTATTGGGGATGATTACCTCGGTCAAGCGGTTGCCTTGGAATGCATAAGCACCGATGTCGACCAAGCTCTCCGGCATCGTAAGCACGCCTTCAATGCCCGTGTAGGCAAAGGCGTAATCGTAGATGCCCTTCAGGTTCGTGGATGCGGAAACGGGGATCTTTTCCAATCCACCGCAACCGTAAAAAGCAAATTCCGCAATTTCCTTGACGGTATCGGGCAAAGCGATCTCGGTCAGATTGCGACATCCGTAGAACGCGCCTTCATACACACCGCACAGCTGACTTCCCGATGCAAAAGTCACACGACTAAGATTCTTGCACATTGCAAAGGCGTAATAGTCAATGGTGACAACGCTTGCGGGAACGTGCATTTGCGTGATCTGCGAATTATAGAATGCGCGATAACCGAACGACAGGATATTGGCATTGGCAGAGAACATGATACTCGTCAGCTTGCTGTCCTCAAAAGCACCGAATCCGATGATCTCCACGCTCTCGGGGACTGTCAGCGTGCCTTCCCTGCCTGCAGGACATACGATCAGCTTTCTGCCGTCCTTGGAGAGCAGCAGGCCGTCCTCGGCACGGTAGACAAGGTTGGAAGCATCCACCGAAATGCTTTGCAGATTCGGCAATGCGACAAAGGCGTACTCACCGATATAGGCCACGTTTGCCGGGATATGCAGCGAGGTAAGCCCCGCGTGATAAAACGCGTTGCTCATAATCATAAGCTCAGTTGCGCTGCCAAACGCAACGGTCTTGAGCTGCACAGTCTCACGGAATGCACTTGCCCCGATCTCATTGACCGTATCGGGCAGACTCAGCGACACAAGATTCGTATAGGCGAAGGCTTCTTCGGCAATCTCGGTCAAGCCAATGCCAGCTTCAAAGGTCAAAGAAGATATGCCGCTGTTCTTAAAGGATGCGCTACCCATCGTTTTCAGGCTTGCGGGAAGCGAAACACTCCGCAGACTCTTGGTGTTCTCAAATGCCGAGCGTTCGATCACGCTAAGCGATGCTCCTGCCTCAAACGTCAGCGTCTGCAAAGGCGTATCGGCAAAGGCGGAGCGTCCGATAAATTGCACGCTTGCAGGAATGGTTACCGACAAAAGAGCGGATCTGTAAAAGGCTTCAGCCTGAATCGTGACCAGCGAATCCGGCAAAACGATACTCTTCACAGAAGAATTCTCAAATGCTGAGCCACCGATATTGACGATCTTGCCGCCAAAATCCAGCGCGGTCAGATCCACGTGCGAGGCTGTGCCGTTGTATACAACGATGGCAACAGAGCCGTCCGAAAGCTTGGCATACGTCCAATCGCCCTGCTCCATGATCTCCGACACACCGAGATAGTACCCTGCAACACCGTGATCCCAGTTTTCCTGCAGATATGCGGGAAGCGTTTCGGACGAGAAATACACGTCGGCAGGCTTTGTGCCAAGGAAGGCAAATTCGCCTACGTATTCAATGCTATCCGGAAGTGTGACGCTTTCCAAAGAGGTACAGTTATAGAATGCGTATCTGCCAAGATACGTCACACCCTCGGGAATTGTAAAGGAGGTCAGACGCTCACAGAAGCGGAAGGCAAAGTTGTCAATATTGGTGAGCTTCGCATCACCAAAGTCAATGGAATACAGATTTCTCATGCCCTCAAGTCCGTGCGCCTGAATGGAGGTCAGCGCACTTCCCTGTTCAAAGCGGATCTCCATGAGGTTGGTACAGCCGCTGAACATATAAGCAGAGATGGTAGGCAGCTTACTGCCGCTTGCAAAAGTGACCAATCGCAGCTTGGAGCAGCCCTCGAACGCCCCTTGCGCAATAGACGTTACGCTTGCGGGAACACGCAAATTGGTAATGCCGCTGTAAGCAAACGCCTGATAGCTGATGCGGGGCAGCTTGCTGTTCTCGTCAAAGCTGATCTGACCGAGCTTGGGCGTATATGCGAATGCCAGGTTGGAGATCTGCACGACGTTTGCGGGAATATGCATGGAATTCAGCACCGCACAATCGTAAAATGCCTCACGGCGAATCTCGCACAGAGCCGAGGGCAATTCAACCGAGCGAAGGTTTTGCGTTCCGAAGAAGGCTGCCTCACCAATGACGGTTACGGTTTGCGGTACCGTGTAAGAGGTCGCGGTAGCACCTGCGGGATATGCTATAAGCATAGTCATGCTCTTATCATAGACAACGCCGTTTACGTCACAATACACGGGGTTTTGATCCGCAACGTCAATGCGTGTAAGGCGGCGGCAGGAGGCAAATACACCCTCCTTCAACACAGAAACGCTTGCGGGCAGCGAAACTGCCGTCAATCCCGTTTCACGGAATGCATAAGCACCGATCTGTTCAAGATACTCGGGCAGCTCGATCTGCGTCAGATACTGTGCGCCGTAGAAAGCATTATCACCGATCATGCGCAGCTGACTTCCCTGTTCAAAAACGACAGAGTTCAGTTTCGTTGAGCAAAAGGCATAGTTACCGATGCTGATAACAGAAGCAGGAATACGGATCGACCTCAAGCCGCTGGCCAAAAATGCGTTCTGTTCGATTTCGGTCAACGCGCTGTTTTCGGCAAACGTTACGCTTGAAAGAGCAAAGGTCTTTTCAAACGCACTTCCTTCGATGCTACGTATATTGGCAGAAAGCTCCACCTGCGAAAGAGCAAAGCATTCCTTAAATGCCCCACTCGGCACTGCTTTCAAGCCATTGCCCAGCTTAACCGTGGTCAGATAGGGGGCTCTTTGGAACGCTCCGCCACCCAAAGCAGTGACCGAATCGGGGATGGTCACGCTTCTTAACGCTGCATTGACAAAGGCATTGTTCCCAATCTGCTCAATGCCCGAAAGGTCAATGCTTTCCATGCGTGCATACGCAAAGGCAGCGTTTCCTATATAACGCACCGAGGCGGGAATGGTATACGTACCGCGTACACCTGCGGGGTACGCCACCAGCGTGCTGCCCGTGGCATTGAACAGCACACCGTTTTTGGCAACAAAGCTTGTGTTCCCCGTTTTCACGGTATACGCAATCAGATTGGTGGTTCCTTCAAAGGCGGAGCCGTCAAGCGTTGTCAGCTTGGAGGGGATCTCCATGCGCAGTAATTTTGCACAGTTTTTGAATGCTTGTGAGCCGATTTGGGTCAATTGGCTGTTTTGGCCAAAGGCCACGTAAGAAAGACGCACGTTGTCATAAAACGCACCCTCATCTATACATGTCACGGTATCGGGGATCTCAATATGCAAAAGATTGCTACACCCTCTAAATGCACCGGGACCGATCTCGCGCAGATTGCTTGGGAGTGTGACCTCGCGCAGGCGCGTCTGCCCCAAAAATGCCTCTCTGCCGATGCGGGTGACCGTCTTTCCTTCAATCGTGTCGGGGATCTTGATATACGAGCGTCGTCCCGTGTAGGAACGGATCTCGATGGTGCCGTCGTCCAGCTCCACGTACGTGTACGGAATTCCGTCCTCCTCGTTCACCCAATGCGCATACAGCGTCAGATCTGCAGAAAACTCATCGGCATACCAATTGTATTCCTCTGTGAAATACGGATCGTAATACCAGCCGTCAAAGACCGCGTACAGACGCTCAGGCTCGGGAATATTTTGCAGAGTATGGTCGCGTATGAAAATCTGTTCTGTATTCTCCAACTCATCAGTCATCATATTGAAGGTGACCTTACCGCGGCTCTCCAAAATCAAGGCACTTGCGTCAATGGCACCGTACCCATAGTACCAATCACAGCCAAGATCACCAAGATCATAGCAAGAGGCGTACAAGGACTCCTCCACCTGATCAAACGTCGCGTAGCGGTTTCTTGATAGGTACAAGGCCATCACACCCGCAACGGCGGGAGAGGCCAAGGAGGTTCCGCTGACAGTTCCGTATTCACCGCCCATCTGGGTCGTATAAGTCGTACCGGGCGCAACAAAATTCACGTTTTCACCGTAGTTGGAATAAGATGCAAGCGCCCAACCGTTTGCCTCCAAGGCACCGATGCCAAAAACGTTTTGATCGGCAGCGGGATACATCTGATCGGTGCTCCCGTCGTTTCCGGCTGCGGCAATACAAATGATATCGCTGTCGTATGCCAATTGCGTTGCGTCTTCATAAGGATTCTCGTCTGAATAACCGCCAAACGACATGTTGACGACCGAAACGTCACACTCAATGGCATAATACAATCCAAATACAAGGTCGGAGGTGCGCTCAAAGATGCCGTCCTCATTACATTCTGCCTTGATGGTAATAATGGTCACGTCGGGTGCAATACCCACGGTACCTGCGCCATCCATGGCTGCAGCAATGACACCTGTCACGGCTGTGCCGTGTCCCTGCTCGTCCTCGACCAACGACCAGTCGTACTCACCGTTTGCCAGTACATAGTCCTTGACGATCTTATCCTCGGTTGCATTATACGAATACTCACTGATACGGCCTGCAAATTCGGGGTGGTCGGTATCAATACCAGTGTCAATCACCGCAACGGTAATGCCGCTGCCCGTACAGCTTGCCCATACGTTCTGCAGATTCATGTAGTCCAGATAGGTCTGTTGGCCATAATCCGTATCGGACACAGCATAGGTTGGGCGCATAGGAAGGCGGGCATCGTCCTGCTCGTCCTCTTCCCCCTCAACCAAATCACTGATCCTGACTTGATAGTCTGCAGACATCTGCTCCAGATACGCGAGGTTTTCCTCATTACGGTACACGTCCAGAATAGTCGTGCCCTCGGGCAAGGTAAGCGTGGCAAAAGTGCTGTCCTTGTTCATGCGCAAGGACGCACCGAATTTTTCTGCCAGCTCTGTCGCTTTTACATAAGAAGTATTATACAGCACAATGCTCTGTGCATCGTACGTGCCCTCGTCCCGCTCCAACTTGGCAATCGCATCATCGCGATATTCTTGCTGAACCTCGATCTGCTGCTCCACGTTTGCTCGGTGCAGATACAGCGATACTATCACGGCTACACAAATAAGTAACACCGCCAACAGCACGCCTTTGAAGGTACGTCCAAAACCCGATTTCATCGATGGTTTTGCCCTTACGTGTGTTCGTCTTACATCTGTACAAGTCATAATTGCTCTCCTTGTAAAATTTCATGTGCTAAATGCCAAGCACAAATAAGAATAATCCTATATAGATATGACACTTACATAGTTTATACAATCATCCAATTTAATTATAATACTTTCAAAATATTCTGTCAATTTCATTATTACACAAATATAATGTTGAAGAGTTGGTCATTATCACAATCTATTCATATTCACTTTTGCACACAAGCACGCATTGCTACAATTTCAAAGTATAAGAAAAGCCCCGTCCTGTTTCGCGTAACACAATGTATCACGTGAAATAGGGCGAGGTTTTTTTCAGTTGGGATCAGATTGTCCTCCCCTTCTGCAAAACAGTTCGCCCCCGAGCATGCGCTCGGGGGCGGGTTGTTGTGTTCAAAACACGAGGGAAAACGGTTTATTCACCCATGTAGTTGTAGTGAATAGTGGCAGAGATAAGATAACTATTATTCTCCTCAATGATAATAGCAGCCCATTCTTCCTCTGAACCTGTGTAGTATACATCAGTCAAAGAAGTGCAATTATCGAAAGCCTCTGAACCAATCTTGGTAGCACAATCAGAAATAGTGATACTCTCAAGACTTGTACAACCATTGAATGCATAATCCCCAATGCTTGTCGTCAAAGAACTGTCAGCACCAATAAAATTACCAAAATCCAGAATACTGATTTTTTCATTTCTTACTCCTAATTCAAAAATTCTCAGTTTTCATAAAAACAAAATTACCTATTTTAATATTACCACTTTTCAGAAATTCTGTCAACTTCATTTTACAAATAAATCCAAATAAGTACCCTCCCCATCTTGCACAATTCAGCAAATTATGCTATACTGAATGTATCACACGCAAAGGATGACGATTATGTACTACAGACACGAGCTTGATTATCAATATCCCGAGAGGTGCGATGCGCACATGATCGAGGTCAAGGAGTTGCGTCAGATCAACTTTGACGAGAATTATCCTTACCTGCAAAAAAGCTTTGCATACAAGTGCCTGCGCAGTGTCTATTGGCTGGGGCTGCAGACTATTGGCTTTCTCTTGGTCAAGATCACACACGGATTGCGCGTGTATGGGCGCGAAAATCTCAAGCCTTACAAGGAACAGCCCAAGGACGGTGCCATCACCATTGCCAACCACGTTTTCTACTTTGACCTGATCTGTGTACTGGCTGCCATCCGTCCGCACCTGGTCTACTTCCCTGCCTGGAAGGATAATCTCAACGGCTCCAATCGCATCTGGATCCGCATGTCCGGGGGCATTCCGATCCCGACGGGCAGCATCCGCTCCATGATCAAATTCAAGCAGGCAATGCAAGAGGTGCTTGAAAGTGACAAATGGATGCACTTTTATCCGGAGGGCTCAATGTGGCTGTTTTACCCCGATATACGCCCCTTCAAGCCCGCTGTTTTCAAATACGCAGTCAAGTATGACAGACCAATATCCCAATTTCCATGTCCTTCCGTCCGCGCAAGGGTCTGACAAAGTTTTTCACCAAAAAACCGCAGGTCGATCTGCACGTGGGAGAGCCGCTCTTTGCGGATAAATCTCTCTCCCCTGCCAAGGCTGCTCAAAAGCTGCAGCGTGATGCATATCACGTCATGCAAGTCATGAACGGCATTTTGCCAGGTGACCCCACATATAACACCGATCAGGATCCCGATCGGTATCAGAAAACAATGTGAATATGAAAGATACTATCTACGACGTAGCCGTGATCGGTGCGGGCCCTGCAGGCTCGATTTTTGCTTGCGAGCTTGCAACGCGGAAGCCTGATACACGAATTGCACTGATCGACGGACAGACCGAGCAAAACGCCAAGCCCTGCGGGGGCTTGCTCTCCCCCGACGCACAAAAGGTTTTGGCTGAATTTGAACTGACCTTGCCCAATGCCGTGCTTGCCGATCCGCAGATCTTTTCGGTGCATACCATTGACCTGACCGCGCACTGTACAAGGCTTTATCAGCGTCACTACCTGAATATGGACAGGCTTGCCTTTGACCGCTGGTTGCTTTCGCACGTACCGGAAAACGTGACCGTTATATCAGGCAGATGCGCGGATATTACAAGACACGGTGATTTTTCGATAGCACTGCACACAAATGCAGGTGTGCGGCAAATTACTGCCAAGGCTTTGGTGGGCGCGGATGGCGCATCTTCTATCGTACGGAGGCTTTTTTTCAAGCACCAGCCCTACAAATACGTTTCCATCCAACAATGGTTTGCCGGCAGTGACCCATCCATCCCCGCCTACGCCTGCATTTTTGACAAGGCTACAAGCGACTCCTGCTCCTGGCTGATCCGTAAGGACAACTGCACCATCTTTGGCGGAGCGTTTGCAAAATCCGGCAGCAGAGAGGCCTTTGAGTCACAAAAAAAGCGGCTGGAGCAGCACCTTGGCGTGCAGCTTGGACAGCCGATCAAAACCGAAGCCTGTCAGGTATGCTCACCGCGCCGTATGCGCGACTTTATCACGGGAAAGGATGGCGTATATCTGATCGGAGAGGCTGCCGGTTTGATCAGCGCAAGCTCGTTTGAGGGCATCAGCTCAGCCATGCTTTCGGGCCGCATGTTGGCCAAAGCATTTGAAAGTAACTCGCCCCATAAGATTGCAAAGACGTACTGCAAGGCAACACGACGCTTGCGGTTCAAGCTATACACAAAAACGTTCAAACGAAAGGTTTTGTGTTCCCCTTTACTTCGCATACTGATCATGAAAAGCGGTATACAAAGCATTCGTATCTATCAAGGAGGCAAATAAATGATCATTGAAACAAACGTTACCAAGCTGCGCGACCCTTACGTAGTGGTCGCTGACGGTATTTATTACGCATACGGAACAGGCTGGCAATGCTACGTCAACAAAAGCGGAAAGCTTGACGGAGAATGGGTCAAATCCGAGGTCACACCTACCGTGATCGTGCCCGAAGATTTTGTCACACAGAACTGGGCGCCCGAGGTACACGTGGTAAACGGCAAATACTATATGTTCACCACCTATTTTTCGTCCAAGACTCAACATCGTGGCTGCAGCGTTTTCTGCTCCGAACATCCCGAGGGACCTTTCGTGCAGATCTCTGACGGCCATTTTACCCCCGACGATTGGGATTGCATTGACGCGACGCTTTACATAGACGAAAATGGTCAGCCCTGGAGCATTTTCGTACACGAATGGACCTGCCGTCCCGACCGCGTGGGGCTGATGTCTGTCGCCAAAATGTCGGACGATCTGACGCACCTTGTAAGCGAGCCCGTGGATCTGTTCCGCGCGGACGACGCGCCCTGGGCTTCTGCAGGTGTGACCGACGGCTGCTTCATGTATCGCACCAAGGGCGGCAAGCTGCTCATGATCTGGTCGAATTTTGCCGCTGACGGCTATTGCGTCGGCATTGCCGAGAGCGAAAACGGCAGACCCGACGGCAACTGGATCCAGCGCGACAAACGCCTTTACGGCAAAACGGATGCAAACTACCCCTATGACGGCGGTCACGGGATGATCTTTACCGACGTGGACGGACAGATGTATCTTTCCATGCACTCCCCCAACGATCCCGTGGGAGAGCGCGACACGACCATGGTGTTCGTCAGCGTCCGGGAGCAGGACGACGATCTGATCGCGCAATACTGATAAAGGCAGATGAAAAGATATCAGACAGTTCCCTTGACCGATGCTTTGATCACCATACTGGAAGCGTATTCGGTCGATCGGACACAGGCAGAGCAGCTTGTCAACACGCTGCTCATGGCAGATATGCGCGGGACACATTCCCATGGGCTTTCCGTTTTGCCTGCTTATATAAACAGGATCAAGCAAGGCGGATTTCTTTTGAGCGGCGAATGTCGGATCGTCCATCGCACAGACAGTTTTTGTATTGTGGATGCCGAAGGTCAGCTTGGCATGATCTCTGCTGCCTTTTGCATGCAGCTGGCTGTGGCAGAATGCCGACGCAGCGGCATTTACACGGTATTTTGCAGAAATGCCAATACGTTCGGTGCAGCATCCGCCTACGTAAAAATGGCAACGGACCAACGCATGATCGGCTTTTGCATGTCCAATTCCCCCTCGGCAATGCCCGCATCGGGAGGTACGCGCAAGATCCTTGGCACCAACCCCTTTGCAGTCGGAATCCCCGCAAAGGAGCAAGCCCCTATCATTGTGGACATGGCAACAAGCACTGTTGCGAAGTCAAGAATCAACGAGATCCGCAAAAGCGGCGGCACGATTCCCGAAGGATGGGCGGTGGATGCAAGCGGTCAACCCACAACCGATCCGCAAGCAGCGATTGACGGTATGGTGTTACCCATGGCGGGACACAAAGGATATGCGATTGCATTGGTGATCGATATTCTGGCAGGCTTGTTGTCGGGTGCTGCATATCTTGATCACGTCAACCGCTTTTATGACAGTCAACCCACCTGCATGAATACGGGACAATGCTTTGTGGCCATTGATCCGACGCAAATCTACGGTGAATCCTTTTTTGAGGCCGTAGACGATTATATCCTTGAACTCAAGCAATCGGGGCAAGAGGTGCGTTACCCCGGCGAGAGAGCCGAGGCATGCTTAAAGCTTTGCGCGGACAAAGGCGTGGAATTGCCCGATGAAACGGCACAAGCCTTGCACGGACTTTTACACGAGCACGCTTTATCCGATGCGCTTGTTCCCTTTGCGTAAAAAATTGGGGCTGATCCAATCGATTTGGATCAGCCCCTTTTTCAGAGTATGAAATTATTCGAATACGATAGAGGTAACAACGATCAGGTTTGCGATGTAACCGAATGCGCCTGCTTCGTTTCTGAAGTCAAAGGTCAGATAGGTCTGGCCGTTGTACTCAACTGCACTCAGATCGATCTCAACGGTTCTCAGAACCAAAGAAGCCTCGGACTGCTCATAGTTTGTATAAGTAATGATCGCATCCTGGGCGGGAGTATTTTCAAATGCAGTACCGTCCTGAACAGAGGAAGCAGTATTGGTCAACATCACTCTCTTCTGCGTTGCATTGAACTCATTGTCATAGCTACCGGGATTACCGGCGGGATCGGTATAGTCACCGACCATATTGCCGTAGGTAACGGTCACCTTGGAGTACTTGGAGAGATCGATCTCACCAAGGTTGACAGAACCGTAATGCAGAACGATCATGGAATCGGTTGCGTTCAGCGCGGGAGTGGTAGCAAGGCCGTTGCCGGGCCAGAGGTTGGGGTAGCTGCCGCTGATGGAAACACTGTTCAGATCAACAGTCAGGGAGTTGTCAACCTTTACAAGCTTGAACTCATAAAAGGCTTCCTCATTGCCATTGGGATCCTTTGCAAGCAGTGCTACGGTATGCTCACCTGCTGCGAGATCTGCAACGGGAATATCGGAGAACATTCTTGCTGCACTGACGGCACCGGGTACGTTGCCTGCAGCAATGTGATCCAGCACGTCCTGACCTGCGGGGGTGGAGAAGCCCTCGGGATAAACGGCTGCAGCGTTATCGATCGCATAACCGATCACGCCTTCGGTTTCGGTAAAGTACGCTACCCAGCCTGCAACCTTGAGACAGTCAACGAGATGGTCAATCTCTGCAACCTTATTCCAGCTCTGGCCGTCGGGTGCGGTTGCAAAGAACAGGTTGTCCATATCGACCTCACCGTCGTAAACCTTACCCATTGCGTCAAAGGACAGGCCTGCGACCACCTTAACGGGCTCGACAACAGGCTCGGTGGTCACTTCCTCGGTGGAAGTTTCGGTGGAGGGCTGGGTATCGGTAGAGGGTTCGGTTTCAGTGTCAGCTTCAGTAGTAGTGTCAGCGTCGGGCTCGGTCTCGGTTTCGGTCTGAGAAGGAGCGTCCGTGGTGGTCGCTTCGGTAGACTCGTTCTCGGGCTGTTCGGGCTCCTTGCAAGCAACCAGAACAACAGAGAGGATCATGCAAAGCGCCAACAGAAGTGTCAGCTTTTTCATAGCTTTGGGGTTCCTTTCGAAATTAATATTTTTGTAAATCCGCCTCTTGCGAGGCTTTTAATACTTTACCACAATCCGGCAAATATGTCAATAATCTCTTGACAGATAATGCGAAAAATACAGAAATCTTTACGATTTTGCGATCTTGCACCACACAGCACTATCACAATCCGGGAAATTCACGGAAAGCACACTTCCCTGCAGCTTTACGCTGTCAGCCGCACGTGCGGGATACATGGCGGCAAGCCTTGCATGCTCACCCACGTATTTTGAAAGATCGATCTTTGCCTCGGTCTGCTCACCCGTCTTCCATACCGCCAACAAAAGCGTGCCGCTCTCGGGCTCATGCATACCAAGCGACAAAATGCCCTTGTACGACATGCGCGCAAGCCCTGTGGGGTACACGGGATATGCTTTAGCCAACAGTTCGCGGTTTTGCTTGTAAAGATCGATTCCCTCCTTCATGAGCGCAAGATTCTGCTCGTCCGCACAGTCAATATGACCGGAGAGATAAATCGCCCCCGGCATGACCTGCACCATATTGAACACGGTGTTGTGGCCGTCCGCAAACTTTTCGGCAAATGCGGCACTCGGTGCAAAGACCTCGCGATGATCGATCGGCACGGGATAGGGATAGCCCCAAATACCCACGCGCTCGGGCGGCATACAAGCCACCAAGCCCTGCACCAGCGAGGGCATACGCTCATAGTATTCCTGGTCGCTGACGCTTTGCATATAGAAATGCTTTTCGCTTTCATGGTCAGCTCTCATGCAGCCGGACGAGCAATTCTCGATCACAAGATCGGGAAAAGCCTCACACACGCGGTCGATTAGTGCCATAAAGGCAGCCTGATTGCGCTTCAGCTCCTCGGGAGAGGCCATACCGCACTCGCCGTCTATACCGATACCGATATTCTGATTGTAGTCGTTCTTGACAAAACGGATGCCCTGTCTGTAAAGACGCGCAAAGATGGAGAACACGTACTCGCAGACCTGCGGATTGCGGAAATCAAGGAATCCGCGCGTCTTACCAACCACTTTACCATGTCTGGTCAGACGTGCATTCGGGATCTTATCAAGCACCTTAGCCTTATCGCTGACGCTCTCAACCTCCAACCAGCAGCCCGGCAGCATGCCCTTGCTTCTGATATATGCAAGAATGCCGTCAAAGCCACCCTCGCCGAACAAGCCGTCCTCCTGCCCGTAATCACCGAGATTATCCCAAGAGCCGAACCATCCCGCATCGATGACGAAATATTCACATCCGACAGCCGCAGCCGCGTCGATCAGCGGTATCAGCTTTTCGCGTGTGGGCAGCGCCCACAGGCAGTTCATGTAATCGTTGAAGCATACGGGGACAACACCGTCCGGGAATGCGCGCAGCATACGCGCACGCTTGTATGCGGTCAGCGCTGCAACCGCCTCTTCAAAGCCACCCTTGACCTTGCCGTACACGGCAAGCGGTGAGGTATAGCTCTCACCCGGCTTCAGATCGTAGTACCAGCCGTCGTGGCGGTCATGACACCCCGAAAGCAGCACGTCCAGCCAAAGGTCATCGCGATAACCGCCCACGCTGACCTCGATGAACCACGAAGCAGAGGTAGCGATCTCAAAATACCATGTTTCGCCAAGCTCGGTATCCTCTAACATGATCATAGGATAGTGGCGGCAGGTGGTCCAGGAGCCTATGCTGCCAATGCGCCAGGCTCTTTGCGTGTTATGGTTATACGTGGGGTATACACCGAAATCCTCAATGTATCCGCTGCGCCATTGCCCTTCTCCCTGCCAGGAGGAATCGCACATATGCAAAACAAAGCGGCGAGAGTGCCAAGGGCTGCCCTGTTTGCCGATCCCCGTAACATAGCCCGAGGAAAGTCTGTCCAAAACAAGGCTTTCGTGTCCTGTATTCTGCACGGTAGTGATACTCTCATAAGTGTTACCGTCAAAAGGCAGGCACTGCACCTGTACCTCGGCATCATATCCTGCAAGGCGGTATGTGTACGTATCGTTTTGCACAGCGGCAGGCTCTGCGGTCATCGCCTCGGTTTCGCGGCTGTGATAATCATCGTTATGCGCTGCATTGACGCTCAAATAATAAAGAGGGTGATTGGAAAGCATATAAGATACTCCTTTACAGTAGTTATCTTCATATTACTCCACAATCACCCATTTGTCAAGAGTCAGGACAAAAAATATCCTGCCAATGCACTCCCGAAGGCACCGAGAACGGCAGATGCCGTATACCCGATCACGTGCTCAATCAGCAGCCGCGGACGGCTCTCCAAAGCAGCGATCCTTTCCTCCTGACGCTGTGCGAGACGGTCGTACCGATCCACCATTTCGGTCAGCTTGATGGTGCATTTTTCCAAGGAATCGATCTGATCCCCATGCTTGCCAAGCCTTGCTTCAATACGCTCATGCCGCTCCTCGCACAGCACCTGCTTATAATCCTGTCTGTTGCCCGTCATCTTACTTGTACTCCTTGATCACCGACAATATGCTGTAATCGCCCTTACCGTCAATGCGAATGCCCAGCTTATGGCAGGCGCGCGGCAGAAGCGGCACGTACCAAACGCGTTCCCCCTCGGATTGCAGCTGTGCGCGCGTCTCCCATTCCCCGTCGTCGTAGCAAACAGAGAGCGTCAGCTCGCTGCCCTCTGCGCATCTGACGCGCACACCAAGCCGCACGGGAACAATCTCCGATCGCGCGTCGTCGATCAGCGGCTGCAGTTGAGCATAAGAGGAAACGTCGCCCACATCCGTACCGTGTCCCGTGTTGTCATATCCCAGAATATAGACCACGCTGTCGCTGCAGTAGGCATACACGTCACCGCTCAGATACCCAAGATAGCAGATATTGCTGCCATCCTCTGCATGCCACGCCCCCGTGACCGTATCGTATATGTAAAGTGCTCTCGCGCCCTGCTCGTTTACAGCACTCAGATAGTAGCGTCTGCCATCCGTGGTAGCAATGCCGTCGTGCAGACGAAGCCCGAGAGATTCGGAGATCACGGTCGCTGTGCTGCCGCTGCAGCGCACAACACCGTTGCGCGAAAGATACAGCATCTCACCGCCAACCGAGCAAAGCGACGCACCGCTGCCGCTCATCACGCCCGAAAGGCAGGTTTGCACAATGGAAAAGTTAGAAGGATTGTCGCCAAAAACCTCGGTGATGCTGTTATCTGTGAAAAACACGGGACGTCCTTGATGCATCACGCATCCCGTAAATGCGGTGCTGTTCGGCACGTTTTGCATATAGCTGCTCTGTGCGTCCCCGTCGTAGCGGAACCAGTTGCTGATCTGCCCCGGGGCGCTGGCATAAATGGTGTTACCGCGGTATCCCCAAACTCTGTCCTCGCAAGTACAAGCCCCCTCCAGATTCGGGCCCGTGACCGTAACGGTACAGGATTCAATATCCTCTGCGACAAAGGAATTCTCGTCAAAGCGCAAATCGAATTCTTCCACGCTGCGAATGGTGTAAAAGCCGTCGTTTGAGGTCGTGCCTGCCAGCATGATACCGTCGCCCGGAGAGAAAAAATCAAGAAAATTGAAGTCTACACAATGCAGCGTATTGAATTTTTTGGTGCGTGCCGTACCGTCCTCGTCCACGTAGTTCTCATTCTGTATGATGACGTTTGCCAGCGTCAAGCGCACGTACCTGGATTTGAGCAGCTTTGTTTTGGTGTTGTACACCTTGAAATCGGGCAACACAAGCAGATCGTTGCCCAGCATTGCAAACACCTTTTCCTTGGTGTTGATATTTCCCAACACCTCCACTCTGTTCTCGGACAGTGCGCGCATCAGCTCACCGTTACACGCAAGATACAGATCGTTTGAGCAAAACATTCCCTGCACGCCGTCCGAAAGCTTGAGCCAGGTCCGCCTTGGCGGGCGGGAGGAAAGCGCAGGGTAATCATCCCCGCTCATATTCTCTCCCGCCAAATACGTGTTTTGCCGCTGTCCGTGCCGGTGCCACAGCCCGGACGTAAAATCGTTGTCTATCTGCTTGTAGGTTTTGGATCTTTCAAGCTCGGGTAACATCAAGGATCCCTCTCTTCAAGCCTTTTCAAAAAAGCAGGCTGCATATTCTCCTCGGAAAGGTGCGAGAGCACGTATTCAAGATCCCGAACCAGCTTGTCATAGCTGCGAGCCAGCAGGATCACAGACTCGCCTGCAGAGGCTGCCCGTACAGCACTCTCGATCCCTTTGCTGCCGATCACAACCTTAGCCATATCAGCCTATCCCCCTGCTCTGTCCTACAAAGCGGTTCTGCTCGGCCTGCATCAGCTGCGCAGCCTTGGTGTCCTGGATCTCGGACTGATCCAGCACAAGGGCGAATTTACGCTTGATCTTTACCCATTCACCCCTTTTGATGACGCAGTTTTTGCCATTGATCGCTACGTAAACGTCATCCTTGTAGCGATCGTTATCCTTAAACAGCTTAATGGCAATGTATTCCTCCAAATAAGCCTGATCAGCGGTCTGTTTTTCCATACCGACTCCTTTCTTTTATCTCTTAGTCTTCGTCGTTGAAGGTGGAGGCAGTTTCAATTCTGACCATGAATGCCTCGACCAGACGCGCGGTTACCTTGGTTGCCTTCCAGCCCACGGTTGCGCGCTGGTTGAGAGGATCCGAGGTGCCTGCGCTGCCCAGCTGCTTGACGATCAGCTCAAGGCCGCCGCCCGTGATCTCGGTGGTGCCGTATGCATTCTCACCAAATACCATGGTCGCGTATACGTCGCGCCCTTCTGCACCTGCCTCACCGGGATAGATCGGATCGTTATCAGAGCAGGTAACGGACGCATTGGTGCTCTTGGTGCTGTCGGTATACAGCGTCATGGAGCTGCCCGTATTCTCACCGACGTAAGCGCGCGTGCCGCCGATCAGTACGTATCTGCCAACCAGTGCGCCCGCGGGTACACTGCCGCTGTCAAATGCGATCTCGTGCGCTGCGCTGTAGCCCGCACTGTTGTTGACCTTCAGTGTACGGGCGTTGCTTGCCAGATCCTCTGCGTGGAAAACCTTAGCCTCGCTGGATTCGATAAAGCGTACGCCCTCGATCTTACCGATCTCACCCTCCATGATATTGGAAGGATCGGCATACTGATTGGGCGTTTTCCAGTTGGGATCGCTCATCAGGTCATACGCGCAGTCGGGATGCACGATGGCAATGTAAGAGCCCTTGATCTTTTCTGCGTTCTGATTCTTGAGGAAGCGGACAGCACGGCGCACAGCGTCCACAGACAGATAGTGGTTGCCGCTCTCCTTACCGCCCACCAGCAGGTATCTTGCAGGAACTGCATTTTCAGCGTACTGCACGTTGGTGCCGCCTGCCAGCACCTCACGGGTGATGGTATCCAGCGTTCTGCCTGCCTGAGAGCCAAGCAGCTTGGTTGCCATGCAAAGGTTATTGTCAATGGCAGTCAGGATCAGAAGGTCGGTCAATTCAACATAACCGCCATACTGGGCAACGGTTGCCTCCAGCACCTCCATGCTGATGCTCTGCCCTGCGGGCGTCACACCCTCTTGAATGGGAGTGGTCAGCTTGGGCAGCGGATTGTAGCGACGGAACTGCACGGTCTTGCCGCCATTTGCGGGGATGGTATGCTTTTGTGCAAACATGTCGTGCACCAACGCAGGCTCTGCGTTATCAATCAGATAATCGGAATAGTAGGTCTTCATCTCCTCGGAAAGGCCCATTCCTACGGTGTAAGCGGTGGTTGCACCGGTTGTGGCATTGGTGTTGCCCTCGGTGCTCATAACGTTGGTGCCTGCAGAAAATCTCTGCAGATCAAAATTCTTGTGATTCATAAATAATTCCTTTCTTAAAATGTGATGTGTTCCCCCTTTGCCGCGCGCTCGGCAAGCACGGCTCGCTGCGCACGCGTCAGGTGGGCTGCCCGCCCCGCACCTTGCCAAGATGCTCCGTTCAATCCGTTTTCATGCGGTCTTGCATGACGGATCTGCACAGCACCCAGCAGCTGCGAGGCGGTTTCTGCCGCTGCATTTTGAGCAGCAGATGCCTTCAGACTATCCAGATGGAATAGCTCGTAAAGGCTTGTCAGCGAGATCTCGGGGCTTGCGGCAAAGCCCTGCAAAAGCGTTGCAAAGGAAGGATCGGCACTATCCCTTTGCAGGTCAAATTCCGGATATTTTTCCCGCACGGCAGCCTCCTCGCTTTGCCAATCTCTTTGCGCAGGCGTTAAAAGCTCGGTGATCCTTGCAGGCACTTGCGCGGGATCCTCTAATCCCAAAAGCCCTGCAGCGGTATTCAGCACCTCGCTGCTTGCACGCTCCGATTTCAGTCGTTTTCTTACAATGTCAGAGATATGCTCGGTGTAAAGCGCGTGAAATCTGGGAGAATGAATGATCTGCTCCCATTCGTGCTTTACGTCCTCGCGGCTCTCGGCGTCAGAGCCATTTGGTAAGTTCTCGCCCGTATTGCCGTTCTCTGTCGGCACCATGCTCCCGTCGTCAGACATGGAATTTTGCATTTGTTCGACCGTATTCATCTGTTTTTTCCTTTCTCACGGCCCATTTGCCGTATGCGTCTTATATATAAGAATTTCTCATTGTCACATAACCCGGGTATTGATCCGCAATGGCTACAAGACCGCACGCAGCCATATCAAAGGCCGCGTTGCGCTCGGGCAGCGTGATCATTGCATACCCATCTGCCAAATCTGCTTCGGCAGTACAATCGTCATATTCTTCCAGATACGCTGCCAGCGCGTCCACCAACGCGGACACCGCTGCGCAGACGATGTCATCGCCCGTGGCGTATCCCGCGTGGCCGACTACCTCCAGGCAATAGCCCTGTGCGTTTCGATATGCGCTTGCCTCAATCATAGCGCACTCCCATCTCTGACCATCTGCTTGACTCTGCCGATGCCCTCGAAGTCCATCATCTCCAGCATCATCAGAGTCTGTTCTCTTTGCTCGGAAGAAAATGCGCCCTTTTCGTAAAGCGACATGGCAAATTCGTTCGCAGCCTCCCGCGAAAGCGGATTTGCTACACGCGCCTTGACCGAAATGTCAAACACCGGCTTGCGCATATAGACCGCGCCCTTATCGCTGAGCACCTCTCGCTCGCGGATGCCGCCATTCCCATACTGCAGGTATTCGTGCCCGTTCTCCTTGGTGACGCGGAAGGTACGCGCCTCGGTATAAAACTGACGGATCAGCTCAATGATCAGCTGCACCACACCGATATAAGCGCGGTTGGAAGCAGCTATCACGTCACGCGCATTCTTGTTTCCCGCCTCCTGCAGCGCCTTGATGGCAGTAGCTGCCGTAATGCCGCCCGAAAGCGAGCCTTGCGAAACGTCACGGTTGCCCGTGGTTTCCTTAAGCTCGTCGATCTTGAGCTTTTTGAGCGTCAGCAGCCCTTGGTCAAAGCTGCCGATGCGGATCTGCTGCAGCTTCTCCTCTTCAATATCTCCCTCGACCTCCACAATGCGCTGCTCAAGATCCATAAAGTCCTCCTGATTGACCCCCAGACTCTTTTTCGCCCAAAAGCGCACCTTGCTGGCCCAATCCGCATATTCCATGAAGTTGGCATCCAGTCGGTCAATGTAGATCTGCGGCTGCTTGGCTACGGCAATCATACCAAAGCCGTAGCACGTTCCCTCCTCGGGGTACATGACGTCCAGAACCACGGGGTACATGCCGTGATCATACCAGCCGATCTCACTGTACGCAGGGTCGTTCTCGGACGCATACAACACAACACCGTCCGCAAACTTGCAGTAGTGCAGCACGTCCCTGCCGTTCACGTTCTTTTTATAGTACCAGTCCACCACAAGCGTCTTTCCCTGCTCGCTGCCGAAAAAGATGCCTTCGGGATCAGTATGGCGCACGCCTCGCTCAAAAAACACGGGATACGCCTGCTCCAGCGACTCGGTATCCTGCTCTGCAAGAATGAACAAATGCTTGCTGTCCTGCAGGTTTTTCACACCGGGCTCCCAATAAAGATTCTGCACGTCCACGCGACGCACGTCAATATCGCCAAAGCCGTTTTCCAGGCGGTTGTTCCAGAAAACCCCGTACGCGCTGACACCGTGCTTGAGCTTATACCACATATTGTCCGAATACACGGACTCAAAATCGCAGCGATCCAGAATGACCGGAATGATCTGCGAGAGCGTTCGTGCTTCCTTTACGTCACTTGCCTCTCTGGGCAAGCACGTGCAAACGGGCAGATGATCCATCATGTCCGCATGACGGTTGGCAATGCTGTTGAACATCCAGGCTGAGCAACCGAGATCGCGCACCTCGGCAGGTGCGCTGCTGCCGTATCTGCCCTGCCAATATATTTCATCACTTTGCAGCCTGGAATCCAGAGGGCGTTTGGCCGCGCGATAATCTCGCAGAATACGCGCTGCCTTTGCGATCTCTTGTTCGGTTATGGGGAGCTTTTGCATCTCCCGCTTTTTGAAAATATCTTTGATTTGCATAAATTCTCCTTTATGATTTCAATGGGTCATAAACGTACGGTGCTATGGCCGCTCTCTTTTTTTCCTTGATAATGGGGTACGCCATGGCAACGTAGCGGCATTCATCGTAAATGTGATCCTCTCCGTCGCTGTCGATATCCTCTACGTCTGCCGAATCGTAAATCAATTCGGGAAACGTGCGGATAAAGTGCGTGCAGGTCGAAAAAACGTAAAACATGGGGATCCCGGACGCATCAAACGCAAGTCTTGCATGCATCTGCGCTTTTCCCGCAAGGCGCGAATTATCTGCCTTATCCCAGTAAACGCCCTGCCGTTCCATCAGCTCGGCAATGCTCTCTCCCCCGTTTTTTTGACGGATTGCGGGATCGGCCACGCCCGTGATATAGCGGCCGCGCAGATTGGGATCGTCCTGTTCGATCTGACGGATGCGCCGCGCCACCTGTTCTGCTCCCCAGCGCACGCCCTCGTTCGGGCTGCCGCTACAGCCGTAAAGCTCGCGGATGCGGTACATGCGCCCGTCATGGTCAAAGGCATACCAGCCAACCGAAAAGGGTCTGGTATACCCCCAGTCAAAGCCACGGCACACGCGCCATGACTGCGGAATGGCAAACGGCTCGATGACGTGCGTGCCGATGCGGTCGCGGTAGTGATCGGGATCGTTACGCCACTCTGTAAAGACCTGCCCCGCGAAGCAATCCCAGTCCCCGTACAAAAGCGCTCTGCGCTCCTTTTCGGGCAAGGCGGCAAGACGCGTCAGATATCCGGGATCGTTTGCAAGCAGGATCTTGTTATCAAACACGGTAGACGGTACGAAAATGCGGGAGCGCCAACGCACCTGCTCTTGGCCGTCAGGCATGCGTACCGTGTGCTTTTCCCAAATGGTGGTCATGGGCTTTGCGGGCGTAATAAAGCGTTGCTTGACCCAGCCGTGTCCCACACCGCCCGGATTTGCCTGCGCACGCATGTAACAGCGTGTCCCCGCACCGTTTGGGCGGTTTCTGGAAAACAGATAGGAATATTCATCCCAGGTAAACTGCGTCAGCTCGTCAAAGTCGATAAAATCGTACCGCTTTCCCTGATAATTCAGTCGATCATCGGTGTGCTGCAGCGATCCGAAGTAGATCTTTGCTCCCGAGGGAAACACCCAGACGTGCTTGGAATCATTGTACCTCGCATTCGGATACGCTGCACGGAATAGCTCGGCTGAGCGATCTGTCAGCTCAGAAAGCTGCGGATAGGTCTTTCGCAAAATCAAACCGCGATAATACGGAATATGTACCTGCCGTAAGGACTCCGCCAATGCACAATCCGATTTGCCGCCTCCCGCCGCGCCTCCGTACAGCGCCTCATCCTCGAACCTTGCCATAAATGCTGCCTGTCTTGGCTGCGGAGTCCATATCACGCGCTCACTCATGGTTCCTCAGGCGGCTGATCCGGCAGCATCACGGGCGGCAGCTCGATCACACCACCGCTCTCACTCTCGGGCTCTGCTTTGCCCTCGCCCCATTCCTCACCGCGCCTGTTCTGCAGCCAAAAGATCTCGGCCCGTGTGTCCGCAGGCACGTGTGTTTCGTCAATGCCCGTCTGCAGCTCCTCATACTCCAGCACTTTCTTTCCGGAATCGGGATCAAACTCGGTGTGCTTGACCTTGTAGGTTTTTTTGACAGGTGTGGTATACCCCACCGCCTTGCGGTGCAACGCCTCCATAACGGCATAATCCGCGTTGTCCCTGCCGAATGCAAGCGCGGCTGCGATCTCGGGGTAACGCTTTTGCCAGCGCCGAAGCGTAGAGAGCGACACGCCCATGCAGGCCGCGATCTGCTCGTTGCTCTTCCCTACGCATGCCATGCCGCGCAAAAGCGTCAGGTTTTCAGGCGTCAACCATTTCGCAACTTCCCGCCCCATGGCTCTCTCCTTGCTTGATCAACGTGATGAAAAAATCCTCTCCCGCATCCTTGGCCTCTACCGAATACTTGCCGCAAACGCTACGTATATCCTGCTTGGGAACACGCAGCTCACAGCCATCCTCGCAGCCTGTCCCGCAGCGCTCCAACAGATATACGATATAGGCTGCATACACAGCGTCCGCCTCGGTCTGCGCCCGCAAAAGATCCTCCAGAGCGGCAATTCTCTTGTCGCGCCAAGAGATCATATAGGCAAGCTTGCCATCATCCTGCAATTTTTTGTCTTTGTGTTTCTGCACAGCTATATTTCCTTTCATAAAATTGATCCATGGTTTGCTTGATCACGCAATTCTGATATCCGTCTGGATGTGCGCAATATTTGTAAACAATATCGCGCCGCGCCTGCTTATCCGGAAAACGAAAGCGCGCACATTCGCAATAGGTGTAACCGTCACCCTTCTCTCTTTGAAAATAGGGGCAAGTCCCCGCAATCGGCATAAACATTCCTCCTTTTTGTCCGTTTAGGTTGCTTAACTCTTCTGCTCAAAATAAAAACCGACCGCCAAGCATCGGTTGTCCGAGTGGTTTAATTTGCTTAACTGTCATGAGTATATCACAGGTGTTTATAAAAGTCAGCCCCCGCTTTAATAAAATTTCCTTAACTTTTTTCTGCCAACCACTTGACATTTGCTAAACTCTCATTTATAATAAAAACAACACGATACAAGGAGGCCCCCTATGGAGCTTATCAATACTTTTACCGACCGACTCCGCCAAGCCATGGACGCGCGCGGTATGCGCGCTGTCGAGCTTGCCCGCCTGACAGGTCTGTCCAAAGCAAGGATCAGCCAGTATACCAACGGCATTTACGTCCCCAAGGCAGACGCCATGCACAAGCTGGCACGCGCACTGGAGGTAGCCGATCTTTGGCTGGAGGGTTATGACGTACCCATGGAGCGCACAAGCTCGTCCATTCCCAATTATCCCGATATTTTTCCCATCGAACGCCGCCGCATTCCCGTGCTTGGCGAGATTGCTTGCGGCAAGCCGATTCTGACCGACGAGGAGCATGACAGCTTTGTCATGTCCGGCACCAATCTGGACGCGGATTTTTGCCTGCGCGCCAAGGGTGACAGCATGATTGGTGCGCGTATTCAGGACGGTGATATCGTATTCATTAAAAAGAGCGACATGGTTGCCAACGGTGAGATTGCTGCCGTGGTGATCGAGGACGAAGCCACGCTCAAGCGCGTGTACTACTACCCCGAAAAATCCAAGCTGATCCTGACTCCCGAGAATCCCAAATACGAACCTCTGGTATTCATGGGTCCTGAGCTTGACGAGATCCACATTCTGGGCAAGGCTGTTGCGTTTCAGTCGGAGATCAAATAACGCGATCTTGCAAGGTTTTTCCCTCGCAGTGATATTCTATTCGCCTAATAACTTGTGTAGCGAAGCCTAACTGCAACTATTCACAAAATAAACAAATAAGGACTGTATCACATCGGACTAATAAATTAGCGAAAGAATAGCAGGAATTTGTTCAAGTATGAGCAAATTCCTGCTGTTTTCGTAAACAAAAGATGTGAAAGAGCGACCGTATGGTGACCTCATCCGTCGCCTGCGGCGCCACCTTCCCCAGCGGGGAAGGCTTCTTTCGCTCATCGTTTTGCACAATGATCCGCTGAGGGCTTAACTTGATGAGCCTTCCCCGCTGGGGAAGGTGGCGCCGCAGGCGACGGATGAGGTCACCATACGGTCGCTCTTTCGCGTCTTTAGCGCATCAGTTTTGCTCAATTATCCGCTGAGGGCTTAACTTGATGAGCCTTCCCCGCTGGGGAAGGTGGCGCCGCAGGAGACGGATGAGGTCACCATACGGTCGCTCTTTCACGTCTTATACAACAAAAAGCAGAAGCCGTTTGACTTCTGCTCTTGTTCATTGGTTCTGTTTTACCGCTAATTCATCAGCCCGATGATACAGTCCTTGTTTTGCGCGGATTTCCGTTAATTTCTCAACCCTATAGCGCAGCCCCTTTTGTTTTCACATCTGTTTGCGTATTTTCTCCAATGCTCCCTTTTCAAGTCTTGACACCTGCGCTTGCGAGATGCCGATCTCCTCGGCAATCTCCATCTGCGTTTTATTCTTATAATAACGCATGGCAATGATGTTGCGCTCACGCTCGGAAAGCGTACGTACCGCCTCCTTGAGCGCAATGTTCTCCAGCCACGCCTCGTCACTTGAGGTTCGGTCGCTGAGCTGATCGATGACGTACAAGGTATCGCCATTTTCGTTATAGACCGGCTCGTAAAGCGAGATTGGCTCCACAACGGCCTCCATGGCGCGCAAAACCGCCTCCTTTTTCTCTCCTATGCGTGCTGCAATCTCGTCAGCGCCCGGCTCACGCTGCTTCTCACGCAGCAGCTCTTCCCTTGCCTGCAGCGACCTATATGCCAGATCACGGATGGATCGGCTGATGCGAATGGTATTGTTGTCGCGCAGATATCGACGGATCTCACCAATGATCATGGGTACGGCATAAGTCGAAAACTTGACGTCCAAATCAATATTGAAATTATCCACCGCCTTGACAAGCCCGATGCAGCCCACCTGAAACAGGTCATCCATGTTCTCGCGTCGGCCGGCAAAGCGTTGAATGATGGACAGCACCAAGCGCAGATTTCCGTAGATCAGCTCCTGTCTTGCTGCTGCATCCCCTTGTTTTGTTCTTTTAAGAAGGTCGTTTTTTTGTTCATCGGTCAATACAGTCAGCTTAGCAGTGTTGACCCCACAAATTTCCACTTTGTTATAATACATACAAACTCCCCTTGACGTTTTTTCGTCAAGGGGAGTTTTGCCCGTTTGTGTCAAACGTATACAATTTTGCTTATTGGAGATTTTTGGAGAAAGATCAGACAAAAATCAGTCTTGCCAACCGATAGCCCCAACGATAGATCGGAAAGATGCGGAATAAATATACCCAGAACAAATAGATTGGCCGACTCCCGATCAGCACAGCGTTTTTGATCAGGGCAATCCGTTCCTTGACGGACAGCTTGATCTCAAAGACCTTTTTGATCGGATATACTTTGGGAAACGGCATGTGACATCTCTCCATCTCTTCAAGCGTATCGGATATGGAGGCATCCGCAAGCAGCAATGCATTCAAGATTTCCAAAGACCATATCTTTTGGTATTGATACGCTATCTGATAGCGTTGTGAGCATGCATCGATTTTTTGCAGATAATCGTCATACAACCGCGCACGGAATAAAAGGTCTGCAATCCTTGCGCTCATATCCGCTTTTCCATACCTGTGCACTGCCGATCCGCGTCTTGCACGGTAGCAATACGTGGGCTGATCCAAAAGCAACACGCGCTCTGCTGCTTGCCAGACAGAAAAAGCAAATACGGTATCCTCCCCGTACGTCAGCTGCAAAACAAAGCGCAAATGCTGCGCATCTATCAATGATTTGCGGACTATAATGCCACAGCACGTACTGAACATAAGCTCCGCCTGGTCAAGAGTGTATGCCCTACAGCTCAACAGATCGGGAGCTTTACAATCAATGTAATGCGATTTTTGCGGCACGTGCTCGTTGCGGATCTGCAACACGTCCGGCTTTTGCGTTTGCATCAGGTGCGCAAAGTAGCCCAGCACGCAAGGTTTTATGTAATCGTCCGCATCCACAAAAGCCACGTATTCACCACGGGCTGCCTCCAGACCTGCATTGCGTGCAGCAGAAACACCTGTATGCTCTTGGCTGATCACACAAAGATTTTCATGCTTTTTCGCATATTCCTCCAAAATCGCCTGGGAAGCGTCCTGCGATCCGTCATTGATGCAAATAATCTCATAGTCGGTCTTGGCCAGATCTTGCGTCAGCAAGCTATCCAGGCAATCCGACAGGTATTCTTGTACGTTAAAAACGGGAACAATAATGCTGATCTGACACTCGGCTTTCATCTGATTCTCCCCTGTCATTTCTTTCTTATCATTCTGAGCCGCCTGTAAATACGGATCAAGCATCGGTATACGGGATTGGTTGCCTCAAGATAGTATTTCTTACATACCCAATCATATGCATGGTGATGCTTGAGAAAATCCCGTTCCTGTCTGAGCAGTGCCTTGTCGCCATACTGCATGGCAATTCGTAAAAAAGCCTTGTGCATGGTCAGCAAGGAGATTTGCTCAAATTCATCTGATTCTCGTTTGGGTATTTGCATTCGGCGCAAGGTTTCCGTTCTGATCTTGTGAAAATCTCCGTATCTTTCGAGCATTTGCTCTTTGGTGCGCGGCTTTCTTGAATGGCTGTCACGGTAAAGCACGTAATTGTACACCGGAATGTCGATAGCACACACCTTTTGCTTGTACCAAACAGGCAGCAGCATCTGAATATTCTGCCCCGCAAGTGACGGATACAGATACCGCGAAGGATTTGCTTGCAAAAATGCACTTGTGCGAAGCATGTGTGCACCGCAACAATAATAGGCACCGTCATCCCTCAATACGCGCATAAACATGCTTCCCTGCACCTCGGCATCGATAGGAGGCGCAAGCATGGAAAGTACGGACATGTCATCACTGCTGCGCACGTAGGCTTTCCCCGATACGCATATGCATTCCGGATGCTTTTCAAGAAAATCCGTGCGTACCTCCATAGCCGTAGGTTCATAATAATCATCCGCATCGCACCAACACAGATATTTTCCCGATGCATGCTGCAAACCGTTCGCCAAAGCAGCAGCCGCTCCCTGATTCTCTTGCACAAGCACGATCATATCAATTCCTTGCTGCGCAAAGCGCGGACGGTAACGCTCCAGCACCTCAGCCGTTTCATCGGTCGAGCCGTCGTTTACAAATATAAACTCCATATTTTGCTGAGTCTGCGCTAAAACAGACTCCAAAAGTCGGTGAAGCACCCGACCGCAGTTAAATCCCGGTGTTATAATACTGACAAGTGGTGGACTGAACATACGCGGCTCCTTATCTTTTCAAAATACGAAAAATCCCGGGGCACAGATACGCCAACACAAGCTTGATCTTTGCTTTGGGAGATACACCCCACGCCCACATCATACGGCCAAACCAAGTGCGCAGCCTTTTGCGATACGTGCGGTATAATTTTCGATCCGGGTCAAAGGATGCGTGACGCAATCCGTGCAGGGTGTTGGCATAAAAATGCGCAAGTGCATTCAAGGCGGCATGCTCAGCCTTTCGGGAAACTGTTTTACACAGCGCATAAATCTCTTCATATGCCTGTATAACAGTGAGATAGCCTTGAGAAAAGCCTGCATTTGTCACACTTTGGTTATTTTGCCTGTAGTGATACAAAACGCGCTCTGAATAATACACGCTTTGAGCTGCGCGTAAGGTCTGCACGCAAAACAGCGTGTCCTCCCCTACCCGAATATCCGGATCAAAACGCACACGCTCCAACAGATACGCACAAAACAGCTTGGTGCAAGCAAAGCGATTGACAGGCGACACGGTTGCGCAGATGGCCTGCTCTGCTCCGATCAGTGATCCATATCCCCGATGAGTATGCGTCAATGAGCGATCAGGATAGTCGATACTGTATTCAAACATAGCAGCATCCGCACCGTGCTTTTGCATGTTTTCGATCAGATATGCATAAGTATCGGGCTCAACCGTATCGTCACTGTCCACAAAGGAAACGTACTCGCCATGCGCTGCCGCAAGGCCTGCATTTCTTGCAGCGGAGACCCCGCTGTTTTTTTGATGGATCACACGTACTCTGTCGTCCTGTTTTGCATAAGCATCGCAGATTTCCCCGCTCTGATCCGTGCTGCCGTCATCCACTAACAAAATTTCAAGGTTTTCATAGGTCTGTGTCAATAAGCTGTCCAGACAAGCGGGTAAATACTGTGCGGTACAATACACCGGCACGATCACGGAAATCAACGGTGAATGATTCATTTTGCCCTCCCCCTCAAAATCAGTCTGACAGCTCTGCGGCGTGCAAGGCCTGCCGGGAAATACAGCCTTTCATTGATCAATACGCGGCTTGCGGTCAAAAGATTTTGCGGCTGCGTGATCAAAGCACGATTGAGATATTTGCCTCTTTGCGCCCAGGCATTGGCTAAGGTCAGCCGCCTTCCCGCGTGATCCTTGCCGGCACGCATAATGATAAAATTCTCATATTGACAAAGCAACAATTGCCTTTGCAGCTTCATTTCGTTTGCATTCAGCTTTGCAATGGCACGCAGATATCGGTCTGCAAATGCGTGCTCGTTTGTCTGTGCATGTCCGATCTCTGTCGAACAGCAAAGCGCTTTGAAATGCTCTTTGATTTTCTCATGCACGGGAAGCATCATTGCATGCATGCCGCGCTCGCTTTCATATTCATGCAAAACGGGCTGCGCAACACCGTCTGTGATTTGGTATCGATCCGTAGCACCGTGATCAGCACACAGCAAACGCTCAAAAAACGTATGATCAAAGCTCCAGTAACCGTAAAGCGAGCGGTCAAGCTCGTATGCATCAAACAGCAGTCCGCACTTGGAGCTGTTCTCTTGATCGGAGCGCAGCGTTCTGCCGGTAAGCCCCAGATAATAACCGTACACTTGGGTCTGTTTTCCCAAAACCGCATGAATATGATCCTGCATGGTTCCCGACCAGCCTACGTCACAGATCGCAACTCTGCACGGACAATCAAGCAGCCCCGCATCCGCAAGATACCGAGAAAAAGCTTCTTTTTGCTGCATGCGTGCATGCTCATATGTTCGCAAGAACAATTCATTCTCCCAAAGCAAATGCATGTCATGCTCTTTCAAAACACGATCTTTTCCAAGCTTTTCCAATATCTGCGCGGAAACGTCCTTGGGCATCTGCAAGCATTCCAACAAACGGGAAAGCGGCTTTTTGTAAAAAAGCGCAAAGCGCTCTGTGGGTGCGGGAGCAAGACTTGGCAGATAGGTAGACAGGCGGGATACGTACAAATACGCCGTGCTGATATCCCCAAGCTGCTTTGTTTCCAGGTAAAGATCAAAATATGCCCGAAGTGCCTGTCCTTCCCTGGAAAGAAACCACACACGGTCATGACCGTCACGCTTGAGCGCCAAGTAAAGCTTATCACAAAACGTATACAGTGCAATCGCGTATGCTTCAAGCCCTCGGGGATCTGTAGGCATGCTCAGTTGGTACGGCTTATCTGAAATTACGGGTTGCATGACAGACTGTTTTGTTTTGTCATGCCATGCGACATGGATCGCGTGCAATCCCTTCTCTTTCGCTCTTTGTACGTCGGAGTATAAATTATCTCCGATCATCAGACACTGCGCAGCCGATACTTGCAGATCCTGCAAGGCACACTCATACAGACCGCCCGATGCCTTGGTTTCATGTTTATCACAGGAAACCAGAATGTACGAAAAGGGTGCGGTGATCCCGACATGCTCAAGGTAAAGTGCCAGAGTGTCACTCCCCAGATAATAATCCGAAACGATGGCAATGCGAACGTCATGCTCGGTAAGATACCGCAGAAGCGTTTGCATTTGCGTATCAGGATACAGATACGTCATTTCCACAGAGCGTTCCATAGCAAGCATTGTATCATAAAACCGGTCTGCATCCGTATCTTTCTCAATCAAACCCGCATATTTCATGCGGCGCAGCATCTCATCCGTGATCTGTCTGTAGCCGTACGCACCGCCAAAAACGCTTTCGGCAAAAACTTCTGATTCCGTACGTATACGAAAAAGCGCTTGTTCTTTATCCTCGGGGATTTCCAATTCACGGCATACTTTTGCTGCAAGATGCGCATTGATCTGCGCTTTGCCGATGCTTCTGTGAAGCAGTGTGTCAAAGAAATCAAAGAGCACGTATTCAATTTTTTCTTTGTTCAAAAGCTTTTGTACTTGCTTCAACACACGCATTATCATCATCCTTTCAAAATTTTCCGCTTGACTTTTCCAAGAGCACCGCGTATTTTTCGGTACGTTGACACCTTTGTTGCCACACGGACAGAAGCATCAAAATTCTTTTGATATCCGTCCAAAAACACTTTACGCAGCCCTCTTTGCTTTGGCACCGAACGGGTCGCGCATGGATTCATTTGTAAAGCCTGTGCGCAGTTGGTGGGAGTGATGCTGATCTTATCTGCCACATCACGCAAAAGCTGCTTTCCCTTGGGACTTTGCAAAAGCACCAAGGAAACGCCTTTTTCATCATCCAACTCAGGATGCATCTGCTCCACGCCCCAAAAATCAGCCAAAGTGATATCGCACGCGCGTGCAGCCGTTTTATTTACGCATTGATAGCAGGAAGGACGCAGACTCAGATTACGGACAAACGCCTTCATATACGTATCATGATCGTGCTCGTTGACGTAAGCTGCAGAATGCTCCTTGGCAATCTCCAGCGAATATCTCTTCCAGCCGTTGCTCTTATTTCTGAAATTCACGTTCTGTACCGCATTTGCACCGCCATGATGCTGCGCAAGATACGCATCCCACACCTTTTCCGAAGGGACACCGTGGCACACGATATCCTGCAGGATCAGCCGATCATACTCTTTGCCAAGATAAGCCCGAAGCCCCTGCACCTGACAGGGCGTTCCGGAAAAATACACCCATCTTCCTTGCTCCAGAAAGGTTTTGACCTTTTCGTAACAATCTCCGACTTCACTTTGCACGTACTTGGAGGTGCGCAGCAGTGACAGCTGCTCCACGCGCTCAACGCACCTGTGCCGTACGTGCCAATGCTGATCAAATCCCGCACCGAATACCACGCCCCCGCGCATCAGGATCTCGGTTGCCAAAACCGAAAACACTCCACCCGATGAGCTCGCAGCACGCACGCTTTCATCCAATGCCCAAGCGGCAAGCGCTTTTGGCACTGCATCCTTTATGCTTTGGTGATGAAGTACGGGACATGTGCTCTGACATTTTTTGCACCCGGTACACACATCTTTCTTAATACGCGGACGGGAAAAGCCCTCTTCATCCCTCTCCCATGCAATCGCACCGACAGGACAGGCAGCATGGCAAGCACCGCAACCGCTGCAATAAGCTTCGGGAGCCAGAATGGGGAGATGGGCTTGCTGTGCTATCTGCTTGGCGGCATTCTCCATATAAGCGCAAGCAGCTTGTTTATCATGAGCCAGCACTTGATTGATTTGTGCAAAGGACATGTCCAAGGCGTGTTCGGTGCTTACATTCTGCTGCCAACGATCTGTCCCAACATGCTGCATAATGTCCGGGATGCGCGTTTCCATCCCTTTGCCGTCCGTGCGCGCAAACGCTGCAAAGGGACGGTTGAATATCAAGGAAAAGGCAACACCGTGGAAGGAATCCGTGCATATCATCTCAGCGTGATCCACAAGCCATAAAAACTCAAGAGGCCCTGCTATGTAATACTGTGGCTGACTGCGGTCCGCTATGCGGATCACCGAAAGGCCGTGCGACTCAGCATACTGCGCGATCCTTTTTTGATATACATCCGTGATCTTTCCCAAAAAGTAGCAAAGCAAATAAGGCTTTTGCGGAATACTGACAGGTGCTTGGGAAAGCTTTCGCCACTCTTGGGCTTCGATCCACAAGGTCGGATCCTGCAAAGCAGGCACATCCTTCCCTGTCAGCTCATGCAATATCTCCGCCCCGCTCTGCTCTCTTGCGCTGAGATATTGCATACCCTCAAGCATTTTTTCATATTCCGAACGGTAGCATGCATCCAGATGCGCAACCCCTAAGCTGGGAGCAAGAGCCACGCGCTTATGCGCAGGCATAAAATCCAAAAAATACAATGACGGCATGCCGTAGAGAGGATTCCATATCTGATCGCTGCCGCAAACGGCAAAATCAAACGCTTCCAGCTGCGCAAACGGAACGTTGTCAAATAAGAATTTATAAGGAGTAAACTGTATAAAATTCCGATCAAAATCCGCAAAACAAGCGCGTCTTTTTTCTTTGAGCGCATCCTCTTTGTCTGCCAATGTTCGGCTTTGGATATATTCCTTGATATGGGCAGGAGTCAGCTTTTGTAAAAAGGGTTGCTCGGGTGTTAAGGATCTGTCATATACCACATCCGAAACAGCCAGCGTGCTTGGAACATACCCCATACTGATCAGCATTTGCTGCATGGCATAATTCTGCAACCTGTTCCCGTAATTATCGGACGGCGGCATTGTCACAATCAATACTTTTCGGTTCATAACCATCAACCTTTACGACAATAATTTTACAAAAAATGCTTCAAGTGAGATCATCTGATACGTAATATTGCGGATCCCGTACAGGTAATACGCAAAATACATGATCATCGCAATGCCCGAGAGTGCCAGACAGGACTTCTTTTCCAATCGGCTGAAAATATACGGCAGCGACAAAGCCAGTGAAAAGCTGAAATACAGTGCCACGCGGCCGATCAGATTTGCTGTTCCGAACAAAGCCAGGAACATGATGCCAAAGCACAAAGTTGCGATATTGATAAACGTATGCTGATACTGATTCTCTCCCTGCCGCACGCGATCCAAAAATATCAAGGAAAGCAAGGGCGTCATGGCAAACACCAGAACGCGTAAAACGTTCACACCCGCTCCCGAGAAGGCTTCACTTGTATAGGCATCCCCTAAGGATCCGGCTAAGTCTAAGATCATTCGCATAGCAGCGTCAAAAAACAGCGCGACACCACCAACTGCTGCCATCACGCACAGCATTTTTATGCCCCACGGCTTTCCCGCCAAAAACGGCAATATCAAAAATAACAGCACGTACGGATGAAACAGCGCTGCCGCAAGCAACACAAGAAATGCCTGAAGATACTTCTTTTTCAAAAACAGCGGTATGGCCCATATAGCAATGGCGATAGCCATTGCCTGCTTGATAGCAGCCAGCGAAAATAACAGCTGCTCGGTTGTAACAAACAAAAATACGGACAAGAAAAAATTGGCGGAATACCGCTTCAAAAAGATCAGCAAGGGTGCTATACAAAATGCTGCGCACAGCATGATGAACAAATGCTGATTATCCGTGACCGAACGCACCGCTGCCTGCAGACACAAAAATCCGGGACAATCACCGGGATACAGCGGCTGCTTCAAAAGCTCGGCAAGCGTGGGACTTTGTAAAAACCCCTGAATGTAAACAGAGGTATCGTTATATCGAATGCGAAGACCGCATACAAATACCAGAATCAGAATCAGGGCAATGCTCCAGCATTCAAGCCTTGCATAAGCACCGTTTTGATCGGGAGCCCATGACTTCCCCTGTGCCAGTGCCAGCTTTTCGGAATGCTTTTGAGAGAAATATCCGAAAAACATACACACTGCTAAAATGACAAGACAAAAGGTCATGTTCCATCCTCCCGATTCTTGTATTTTCTCCTGTGCAGCATGCAATACAAGGACTTGGGCAACAGCCCAAGAATCAGTGTGGGAATGCAATACAGCACGTAATGGATCGGCAGGTGTAATTCTTTTATAGCATAAAGCTGCACGCGCGCTTGATTGATCCGATATCGGAATTTTCTGCGCGTGGCGGCCTCGCGGTCCTCACGCACAAGATACAAGGGCTCTTGTAGATTATATCCGTAATACCCCTTGGCATACAGCTTGGCCCAAAGGTGAAAATCCTCCACACGAAGCAGCTTATCACTCACGCTATACCCCTGCACTGCCTCGATGGCTGCGCGACGGATCATCGCAGGCGCATGAGAAAAAGGCGTATCCCGCTTAAAATCACGCGCCAACGGAATAGGCTTGGGATAGGTCCTTCCCCACGCTCCCTGTTCATCAAACATGGTCATGGCACTGCTGACAAACGCATATTCTGGATGCTGCTCCAAAAATGCAAGCTGTACGGCAAATCGGCAAGAAACACAGCGGTCATCCCCATCCATGCGTGCGATGTACGTGCCCTTGGCATGTGCAAGGCATCGGTTGAGTGTTTGATTCAAGCCCTGATTGAAGGAGTTTCGCAGCAGCACGATTCGCGCATCGCGGCGTGCATATTCCTGCGCCAGTGCATACGTACCGTCGGTTGATCCGTCGTCACACAAGATCAACTCAAAATCCCGCTCGGTCTGCGCAAGCACGCTCTCAATCGCCTCTGCCAGCGTTTTCTCACAGTTATATATACCCATCAGCACAGAAATTTTCATGCGTTCCCCTCCTTTCGTCATAAGCTCCGATAGATAGATTTCAGCTCCGATTCAACCCGTTCTGCAGTATATATCTGAGCACGCTCCATGGCTGCAAGCCCCATATCTGCTGCATGCGTCGGATCTGCCAACAAATGCTTCAATGCGTCCGCATAGCCATTGGCATCATCCGGAGAGAGCAAAAATCCCGTAACGCCATCTGCCACCAGCTCACGGTGTCCGCGATTGTCAGAGGCTACTACAGGCTTTGCGCACAGCATCGCTTCGATCACGTTCATGGGAAGTCCCTCACGGTAACTGCAGCTCACCAAAGCATCACACATCCCATACCAATCCGCAATGTGCGTCGTATAGCCAAGTAAGCAAACATGCTCTTCCAATCCACATGCGTATATCTGCGCTTGCAGCGCATCATGCTCCGAGCCGTTTCCCGCAATGCACAGCAGTGCATCCGGATAAGCTTTGACAACCTCTGCCATAGCCCATATCGCGGTCTTTTGATTCTTATTCGGGAGCAATTCTCCCACGCAAAGGATCAGCTGCTTGGTGTTTGGCACCCCGTATTGTGCACGCAGCTGCTCTTTTTTCAAAAGTGAGATCGGGTGAAATCTTTCGGGATCTGCACCAACGCCGTGAATGCGGAAAACCCGGGACTTGAATTTCGCTTTGGCAAGCACTTCGTCCTCTTGGGTAATGGTCAGCAGACGATCCGTCCATTTCGCACACACCCACTCGATCGGATAATATAAAAGCCAGTTTCTTTTGGGCGCCCCCTGATAAAAATGAAATCCATGTGCCGTGTAAAGCACGCGCATCCCTTTCTTACGTTCCCTTCGGCAGGCAAGCCGCGCAAGAACACCGCCCACAGGCGTATTACAATGCACGACCGCATAATTTTGTTCGCGGATCAATGCTTTGAGTGCCCGATAAGCTTCCCAATTCTTTTTTGAAAGAGGCTTTCGCGCAAAGGGCAAATCATATACACGGTCAACAAAATCCAAAGCCAATCCGTCCTTTTCGGCAAGATTGTTCCGTGCTGCCACGTGCACCTCATAGCCAAACTCCCGCAAAACCCGCACAAGCGGCTTATGAAACTGACAGATATGGCTTTGCACGGTAGCCACCAATAATACCTTTTCCATATGCACTAAAAAGGAAGATGCGAATTGATCGCAAAGATCGCACCCAACAAGCGGGCGCGCGTTTTGGTTTCTGTCTTGTTCACCACACGAATCCCCATCTCCCACAGATCCTTATTCAATATTCTCTTGATGTCCAGATGATGCCGGTCCGAAATACGTTTTTCAAGCGGTACGCTGAGCATCAGATCCAAAAATCTGCGATTGTTATAAATCACGGTAATATCCGCATAGTATTTCATCTCGCTGATATTCAAGCTGCCAAAGCTGCCGCATGCAACCTCCCAATAATGCAAGTCTGCAGGCAAATAAGCCGCACTGACAGTATCATATTCATAATCCTTGATATATTGGGCAAATAAAGCATCCACACGACGGGCCAATGCGCGATCAAGAATAAACAGCTTATACAGATTTCTGAACAGACGCGGTGAGAGCTTTGGCATGCTGTGACGGGAATAATACTTATACCAATATCCGCGCACCGTTTCGGATACCCAGCTTTTGATCTCCACGTCTGCCGCAAGCTTCTCCTTGAGCACCATACGTTTACGCAGCTCATGATCGGGCGTGTATGCAACATAACCGTTATTGTGCATCAAAACTGCCTTTTTCTCCTCAAAAAGCGGGATCTCATCAGAATTTCGGGGAACCTCATATAGCGTCCAAGGCACAGAAAACCGATCACTGATCCGCTTTGCCGCATCACAATCAGGGATTTCCTTATCGGCTGCCAGGTAACTGAAGGACTCCAACCTTTCGTACATTCCATTGGCTGCAGCAAACGTGGTATTGCTGTCAATCCCACCTGTCAGAGAGATCTGCGGCCTTTCCCATTTCTCTGTGATCAGCTGCATATTGCGCTGCAGAATATCCGCGCTCTGCTCGATTACTTGGCGGTATGCAGCAGGATCGTTGCATTCGATCAATTCTCTATTCGGATAAAACCGCTTATGCGTCACACATCCGTGACAATACGTATAAGCTTGATTGGGCACGACGCGCTTGACCTGCGCAAAAGGCGTCAGATCCGCGGGCAGATACGGCCCCAGGATTCGTCCGTACCACTTGTAGCCGATCAACTCTTTAACAAAGGCATCCATTTCCAAAGAGCACAGATCCCCCACAAGCTGCGCATGTGAGCACAAATAAAAGCGGTCATCGATCACGCCATGACATGCAGACTGTATCCCCGATGCATCTGTTATGAAAGTCAGCTTTGCATCATGCAGGATCCCCAAAATAAATATGCCTGTCAGCTCGTCCAGACATTGATAAAAATCCTTGGCCCAATGCTCACACAGCCTTTGCAGGATTGCCTGTTCATCGGCTTGCATGGTAAAAGGATTATAGGCATGCCCAAATAAAAACAGCGCAACGTCGTCGGACTCATAGAAATACGCACCTGTTTTACAATGCCAAAAAAACTGCATCCCGCACATTTTGCGACTTTTCCATCTGCCGTAAAACGGAAATTCCTCCGTATTGATATCCGCATTTTCCGTGATCAGAAATCCGCGCACAAATAAATCGTCACGCAGCGCGGTATGATCTGCCAAAACTTCCTTGATGTTCATACAAATCTCCATGCCGCCCTCGGCGGCTCAAATAGTGAGGGGAACTTCACCTCGGAGCTTTGCTCCAAAAATGGGTTGGGATCCAATTTCAGGTGAAGTTTAAGCGTGAATGGTTGCGTATAAAGGAATATATCGTGCACTTTCACGCTAACTCCTCTGTATCCAAGACGTCTGCGGTGTGCAAACGCGGCATTCTCGGCTCGGCACCATGCATTCCCGTCATGATGCGCTCCACACACGTGCATACACTTGTGTGATTGGCAGCAGCCTGTTCGGGTGTCATGTGCTGCTCCATATACCGTTCCCTATGACGCAAATGCGCGATCTGCTCTGCCATGATTCGCGAAAATGAAGCAAGCGGAAGATCCGTACAGCAAAATGAGCGTGACAGGATAACCGCCTGCGACCCAAGTCTGACGTGCTCGCCAAGCACCAATGCACCGGGCAACATGCCGCCTTCCATGGTTGCAATCCCGCCAAAGCCGAACGGCATACCAACTCGACGCATTTTTGCGCAAAGCATATCTACCGTCCCGTCTGCAAGCGGACAAAAAATAAAAGGCTGCTCCTTTGAAAGATGCAGATCGTTAAGTCCAATGAATATTTCATCAACACCCTTGATCAGAAGTACCTCATCCAGTGATGTGGCTGCCCCGGCAGTTTCCAACAAAGGGATGACACGCACCCTTCCGTTCACCATGCGCACAAAGCTGGCAACCTGTTCCGCGTCAGTCCACATCGGAAGCATCACGGCATCAGCCCCCGCGCTGATCACAGCGTCGATCTCCTGTAAGCTTTCCTTATGCAAAGGATTGATACGTACAAGCAGCTCAGCTGGTTTATGCACGACCGCACGCACTGCCCGAACGTCTTCTACCGTGTGTCGGGATTTGACAGTATCCATGCCCTTCTGCCGTTCATCCTTGCCCATGTATTCAAGATCGACAAAAATCCGATCCACGCCTGCCCGAATAGCGGCTGCTGCGTAGTCGGGTTGATTCGTCACGTACAACAGCTTGATCATGTGTCAACCTCATCCTCACCTGACACGGTGCTTTTTGTGTTTACGTTGTCCTTGTTTTTCAGTACGCTGATCACCGTCATGCCAAGGATCTTCATATCAAGCCACAGTGACATATGCTCGATATACCAAACGTTCATTTCGATCCGATGATTCCATTCCACCGTTTTTCTTCCATGCACCTGCGCCCACCCCGTAATACCGGGACGAACTGAAAACATTTTGAATTGCTCGGGTGTATAGACATCCACTGTCCACGGATGGTACGTCAACGGCGGACGCGGCCCCACAAAAGACATTTTTCCGCGCAAAATATCCCAAAGCTGTGGCAGCTCGTCAAAGCCAATACGCAAAAATCTGCCAAGGCGGGTCACACGCGGATCTCCCTTCATGGAATATACACCGCTGCCTTGCCCCTCGGCATCCACGCACATAGTGCGGAATTTGTGCATGGTAAACTCTTTTCCGTCAAGCCCCAACCTGGTCTGCTTAAATATGGCAGGTCCGGGTGAATCTATGCGGATCAGTATGGTCAAAATCAGAAAAAGAGGCCACAGACAAGCAAGGCCAATCAATGCAAACAAAACATCCAAAATTCTTTTGACAATCCTGTACACAAAACCCCTCCTGATCATAAATTACCATTACATTATAGCGTATTCGCTTTTTTATGTCAATAATTCGACAACGAATACAGTGAAATATTCACAATATGCGCTTGATTTCTTTCATGCATTCTGCTAAAATAGGGATATTGGGAGGTGATCTTGTGAAAAAAGCGGTCAGAATTTTGCTGATCATTACAGCGTGCTGCTTATGCGCCATCATGCTTTGCGGCATTGCAGCGTTGATGATCAATGCACACGTAAAATCCGTCACCGCCCCCCGGATCCTCTCCCCCGAACAGGCTGCCGAGCTTGAGGATGTGGATTGTATATTGGTGCTTGGCTGCCTGGTCAGATCAGACGGCTCTCCGAGCGATATGCTTGAGGATCGCCTGCTGCAAGGGATTACACTTTACAAAAACGGTACTTCTCCCAAGCTGCTCATGAGCGGCGACCACGGACAAACCGATTATGACGAGGTCAACACCATGAAAACGCGCGCCATTGAAGAGGGCGTCCCCTCCGAGGACGTTTTTATGGATCACGCAGGCTTTTCTACGTACGAATCCGTTTATCGGGCGAAAGAGATTTTCGGAGCAAAAAAGATCGTGATCGTGACGCAAGAGTATCACCTGTACCGCGCCCTGTACGTCGCACAAGCGTTGGGGATCGAGGCATACGGTGTAAGTGCCGATCTGCGCAGCTACGCAGGACAAACCAAGCGCGATGTGCGCGAGGTGCTGGCCCGTCTCAAGGATACGGTTTATGCCCTGTTTCAGCCCGAGCCGACCTATCTGGGCGAGCCCATTGATCTTAGCGGCAGCGGTGACGTCACAAACGATACGTAATAAACAAAGATGCCGAGTCATTGGCAAGATACTTTGAGAAAAGTATCTCGCCATGACTCGATCCTTTTTATTTTGGCGGTTAAAAGATCTTCAGTTTGAACTTCAAAATGCAGAACACGGCTGCACCGATCAGCAGCAATGCAGAAACAACGATCACAATGACCAACCATGCAGATCCCGAAGGCTTTTCACCGGGAATCTCCTCGGTTTCGGATTCGGACTCCGTGCCGGGATCGATCTCCGTTTCCGGATCAGATTCTGTACCCTTTTCGGTTTCTGTTTCTGTTTCCGTTTCTGTTTCCGTTTCTGTTTCCGTTTCTGTTTCTGTTTCTGTTTCGGTACCGGGTGCGGGCAGCGGATCAATCGCCTCGATCTGCAGCTTTTCACCGCAAACGCTGCACGGCAAATACCTGCTGCCGGCAACACCAACCTGCGGCTCAACCTCTACGATCCATTCACCCGACATGTGACCGAGAGCGTCAACGTGGTCGCTGACATAACTGTCACCGCAGTGGCAAGCATAGGTGGTAAAGCCCTTTTCGGTGCATGTGGGAGCTGTCACAACAGACTCATACGTATGCCCTGTTGCATCAACAACTTCGGTTTCGTATGCATCACAACGATCACAATCACGACGATTTTCACCATCGGCTGTGCAGGTAGGCGCGGTGATCACATACCACTCACCATACGCATGGCCAAGCGCGTCAACGTAATCGTCAACGTAAGAGTCACCGCAATGACAAGTGTAGGTTGTAAAGCCCTTTTCGGTACAAGTCGGAGCAGTTACAACAAACTCATATTGGTGCCCTGTTGCCGCAATGATTTCGGTTTCGAAGTGGTCGCAACGGGTGCAATCTCTTCTCTGTTCACCATTGCCTTCACAGGTGGGCGCAATGGTTTGCGTCCAATCACCCATATCGTGACCAAGGGCATCAACATAATTGTCAACATAAGAGTCGCCACACTTCGTGCAGGTATAAGTCGTGTAGCCCTGCTCCGTGCATGTAGGCGCAGTTACGACAGCTTCGTATTCATGGAACAGCGCGGGAATTACTGCGGTTTCAAGAATTGCTCCGCAAACCGTACATTCTTTGTACTTGCTGCCGTCTACACCGTAATTAGGCTGAACGTCGATGATCCAATCACCGGACTTGTGGCCTGCTGCGGGAATAGACTTCTCTTCGCTATAGTCGCAGCGTTCGCAGTCATGTCTTTCCAAGCCCATTTCGGTACAGGTCGGTTCGATAACTGTGTACCATTCACCAATGTCGTGGCCAAGGGCCGGGACAAATTCTTGCGCAAAAAGGATTTCACCGCAAACCGAGCAATGCTTGCCTTCGGTCAAGCCTGTTGCGGTACATGTTGCATCAACTGCTGCGTCAACAACCTCGGTATGGCCGAGAGCTGCGACATCACGGGTTTCGTAATAATCACAACGACTACAATCGCGCTGTTCTGTACCCTTTTCGGTGCATGTCGGTGCCTTGGTTTGATGCCAGTTGCCCATATCGTGGCCGAGTTTGGGGATTTCATGGTGTTCTCTGCTCAGTTCGGTTTTGCAAACGGAACAATAGACAACCATGTCGTAGCCGCCAATTTCGGTACAAGTAGGTTCAACCCGATTCTCTTCAGCCGCTTCGGCTGCGGTATGCCCAAGCGCTGCGAGGTCACGAGTTTCATAATAGTCGCAACGAGAGCAATCGCGCTGTTCTGTACCCTTTTCGGTGCAAGTGGGTGCCTTGGTTTGGTACCAATCGCCCATGTCGTGACCAAGCGTGCCAACAACTTGCTGTGCAACAAGGATTTCTCCACAAACCGAGCAATGCTTGCCTTCGGTCAAGCCTGTTGCGGTACATGTTGCATCAACTGC
>JAFTLD010000086.1 GCA_017452945.1 Clostridia bacterium
CCAAAGGCGAAATTCTTGCTTACGCAGTGATATTTGGACTTCGTCCAAGTGATATTCGCTTCGCGAGCTTTGGAGGCGAATAGAATATCACTGCAAGACAACGTCTTGCAATATCACTTTTGCGATAGCAAAAATATCACGATGTCGCAGACAGCATATCACTAAAAACTATCAGGAAGTGCGCACTTACTCACCATCGATGTGGTAATACAATGGAAAAGAGCCGATATGGAAAATTAAATCCATATCGGCTTTTTACTGTCCTTTAGCACCCAAGGCTAAGGCTCGGGGGATTTTTGTTATGTTTACTTTCTCTTCTTCTTGCTTACGACGATTGCGCATGCTGCCGCAGCGGCTACCAGGGGCAGAGCACCGATCGCGGATTTACAGCCGCCCTCGGAAGTTTGCTCTTCTGTAGTCTGTTGGCTGTCTCCTTCGCTGTCGGGAGCCTGGGTTTCGGCGCTTGAATCTGTACTCGTATCATCCTGTTCGGTGGGAACAAAGGGCGTGTTGTCCACTTGGTTCTTGTCCTCGCGCATGATCAGTACAGCGCAGTATGCAGGCAGGTCAATGGTCACGCTGTTGCCGCTGCCGCTCTCGATTATACCGCTGTAAGGGTAGTAAACAGTGTAAGCACCGCTGTACCCGTCTGTGAATTCCAGCGTTGCCTTGCCGCTTGTGTCGGTCGTGTTGGCTACGTAGGAAATGTCACGCTCCGCATCAAAGAATTCACCGTACAGCACAGTTTTGCTGTAAAGGCCTTCCAGATCGCTCAGCTTCATGGTGTGGTTGGCCAGCTTGGAGATGCGGTTGCCTGCAACGTTGGCCTTGAACTGATCGCAATCAGCCAGTTTTTCCATAGCAGCGATCACGCGGTCGTTTTTGTCTGCCTCGGTTGCCTTATAGTCCTCGTAACCGGTCGAAACAAACACGACCGTTCCGCCTGCTTGCTTGAAAAGCGCCAGCTTTTCTGCGGCTTCGGCAGAGATATATTCGCCAAATGCCAGCACAAGGGTGCGGTAAGAGCCGTTTCCGATAACGAGTCTGCCGTCTGCGGTTACGGTTGCAGCGCAGATGCTTTGATCGTCAATGACGGTATAAAGCACCTGTCTTTGCAAAAGATCCAGACAAAGGGCGGTGTAGTTTTCGTTGAGCTTTACTGCGTCCGTGCTGCCACCGTGTGCAGAGGAGTGCACGTCATCCGCATTGTGCAGTGCCTGCACGGTTGCAATGGGATAGAAAATCGCAAGGTCGCCCGCTTCTACAGTGCCGTCCAGAATGGTGTTCAGGCGGCCAACGTACGTGTTGATCTGATTGATCTGCTCGTAAGTATAGTCCTTTTGGGGGTTGATGACGTTATAAACGGTCGTGCCGAACAGGCGTGTCAGGGTTGCACCGCCAATCGAAGCTCCCAGCTTATCGTGATTGAAATCGTCTGTCGGAGCAGCGGAGGGGTTGTATTCCACCATCACGTCTGTTTTTCCCGCGTTGCGTGCGGCACTTGCCACAAAGCGAACGCCAAGGTGGTTACCGATATTGCACTGCGAGAGCAGCTGGTTGGGATGGATCCAAAGCACGTCCACACCCGGAATGGTCATACCGCCGATGATCTGCATGAAGTCACCGCCGTAGGTTTCCACGTGGTCATTCATGTTTTCCTCAAAGAGCAAGTGTCCCGAGGAAGCCACACCGTTTTGCTCGCACCATGCCGTGATCTGATCGATATAGGAGGTTTTGAACAGATCGGCAACCAAGGAATAATAGTGGATACGCATCCGCTGTGCGGTTTCGTCACGTCCCTCAAACAACAGAGGAAGCTGCAGCTCATAGCCGTATTTTTCCTTGAATTTGACGTCCAGACCCTCTGTCCAGACGATATAGTTCTCCATGTCGCGGTTGCCTTGGCTGGGCTCGTCTGTAAAGAAGGCTTCGATCATGGAGAAATCCTCTCCGAAGGAGTCTTTGTAATGCTTGTGAGTCAGCTCAATAAAGCGTGCAACCGAGTCGGGGCGCAGCGTGTCCACGTGATACAGGGTGGAAAAATCGGTGCGGTCCTCAACGTGGTCGTCGGTGTAGCGAAGCACGTAAAGGTCAAGCAGGCATTCACCGTCGATCTCGCTTGTCAGGTCAAATTTCAACGAAGCACCGTCTGTATCCAACGTCCAGGTTTTTCCGCCTGCCTTGACGGTGGCCAGCTTGAGCGAGATATCAATGCCGTTGCGCAGAGAATAGCTACCCTTGGCCGAATCCAGTACAAGCTGAATGTGCTCAATGCCCGTAGCGCGCCACTCCCCGTTGGTGTCAAGCACCTGGCCGTATGCCGAGCCGCTGGGCCACTGGTATTCATCGTAGATCCAGAGCGTCATATCGTTCTGCTTGCCGTATAGGTAGGTATCGCGCAAGAGTGCAAATTCACTCTCGTCCTTGAGATACTGTTGGTTGAAGTTGACGTTGGAAACAATTCCACCGTAGCCTTGGTGCAACAGGGCATCCACTTGTGCCTTGTAGGTGCTGTTAAAGCCATAGGCTACCCAGTTCATGCGGTGGGCATTGGCGGGAGCATAAAAAGCCTCGCCTCTCCAGAATGCGCTGTAATCAATATCGGGCTTCACGGGCTCGTTTGTAACCTCGCTTTCGAAATGAATAAAGGTTTGGGCATCTTCGTAGTTATCGTACAGTCCGTAGGCCTTGATGTAGTAATTGACCCCGGGATCGCAGAAGTTGTCGAACATATCCAGGCGCAGATTGGAAAGTTTTCCGCTGATTTCCCAGCTTTGCGGGAATGCCCCTGCGGACTTGACGTCGGCCAGATCCACAATGACCACCTGCCAATCGGAAGTGTCCTGATAATTGAAATTGAAGAAGGGGTACTGATCTGCGGTGGTGGCAGAGCGCAAGCGCATCTGTCCGCTGCGGCCGGTAAAGTCGGTCTTGATCAGCAGAGCCAAATAATGGTATTTGCCCACGTCAACCGTTTCTGCAGGCAAAGGAAAACTGAAATAGGGGTCAAAACAGGTGCCGTTCTGATTGTCGATAAAGAGCACCTGCATTGCCTGTTGCTCACTGCTGTGTGTGAGCGCACAGTAAAAGATGTCGTATGCTTTGGCAATATTGGCCGGATCATTAAAATCCACGAGATATGCGGGGGCTTTGTAGTCTTCATTTGCAGCAATTGAGGGAATTGCCAAAGCCGCAAAAGCTGCAAAGATGGTCAAAAGCGCGATCAGAAGGATCAAAAATTGTTTTTTGCTCATGAGTTTTGTCCTTTCGTGTAGGAATTGATATCTGCCCACCAAGGGGTTGCATCGCCAAGGAGGAACGCGCGGATCTGCTCGGCCTCGGCTCTGGCCGCCTGCATGGCAGCAGGATCGGGATGCTTTTTGCGCACACCGCGCAAAAGCACGTTCTTGGGTGTTTCTTCAGGGTCTATAAGCTCCAGAGCGGTCGTGGTATAGCCGTGCGCCTCTAAAATTTTCAGGCGCAGGGCATCGGTTGCTGCGTCGCAGAGCTTTTGGCGCAGCATGGAGTGCTTGGCAATGAAGTCAAGAGAGGGACAGGAGAGCTCAGGGCTCATGGCGTGGTGGCAGCAGGGGGTGGAAAGGATCACGTCTGCCTGCCATGCCAGTGCACGCGAGAGCACAAGGTCTGTGGCAATATCACAGGCATGCAGTGAGATGACCAGATGCACGTGGTCGCCCTGGTCGTATTTTCCCACGTCACCGCACAGAAATTCCAAGCCGTCAAAGCCAAGGTCTTTTGCGGTCGAGGCGCAAAAATCAATCACGTCGGGCTTAAGATCCACGCCCGTCATACGCACGTCGCGCCCTTTGATCACGGAGAAATAATGGTATACGGCAAAGGAAAGGTAGCTTTTGCCGCAGCAGAGGTCGCAGATGCGCAGGGTCCCTTGCGCAGGTAACTTGTCTTCAATATCGCGTACAAGCTCCAAAAAGCGGTTGATTTGACGGAATTTGGCGCGTTTTTTGTCGTGTACGCGCCCGTTTTTGTCGCTGACCTCCAGCTTGATCAAAAAGGGCTCGTCCCCGTTCAGAATATATTGCTTTTGTCTGTTGTTGAAAAGAGTCCGGACGGTAGGCGCTGTGGGCGCAGCACCGTTCAGCTTTTTGAGCAGGGCTTCACCGCCAAGCAATACGGTCTTGCCCGATTTGCTCGTGCGGTATTCGCTCTCGCCAAGCGTGGTCAGAATATTGATCTGCCCCGCGGTGGAAAGCAGAGCGCAAAGCGCTTGGTCGTCACCGATCTCTAAGTTTTGGTGCTTTGCCTTGTTGTCGGTATGCAGGCTTTCGGCCTGCAGGCAGTTTTTGCCTCCAATACAGCGCACGGTCAGCGTGGTCTTGACCGCGTCGCCCGTGTTGTGGCGTGAAAGCACCGCTTTTTTAAGCAGGCTTGCGCGGGCAGCTTGGGTAATCAGTTGCGCGGCTGTTTGCAGATGTGCGGAGTGATCCATCAGTCTTCCTCCTCACTTTTGTTCTTTTTGAATTCCAATCTGGGTTCTTCACGCTCCATCATAGCGCGGATGTTCTTCCAATGCGAAAACAGCATCAGTGCCACCACACCAACCGAAAGCAACACGGCGGTGGGATTGGCGTTCATCAAGAAGGCAGATGCAATCAAGGGGTAGAGAAGCGTGGGGAAAATGCGTGCGGCAGTGCGAAAACGCATGCCGATCAGCACGATGGCAAAGATCAAAAGCAGGATGGCAAACACCAAGGGAGAGAGAACCAGGGTGCAAAGCGCGGCGGTTTCAAAGCCGCGCGTGCCGCGCATTTTGTTCCATACGGGCATGATCTCACCGATCACGCAAAAGGAAGCGGCAATGGCAGCACCGTCCGCACCGCGGCAAAAGAATCCGAGCGCCAGACAGAAAATGACCTTTACAAGCTCAAGGGCAAAGCACGCGATGGCGTGACCCTTGCCGACAAAGCGCCAGACGTCGCCAATCTCGCCCTTTTGCGAGCCCAGCGTGCAAAGATCAAGCTTTGCGAAGCGGCGGCAATACAGGCGTGGGATCGAAATCGAGCCGATCAGATAGGGCAGGATGGCAAAGCCCAGCAAAAGGCAAACAAGATACAGGGCCTGTACGGCCGTGTTCATAGGGTGAAAGGTCTCCACTTCCTCCACCAGACGCACCTCAGCAAGTCCCAATTTGATAAAGAGCCGCGGCAAACCTATGATAAATTTACTCAATTCGTCCAAATACATACATAAACTCTCTTTTCCCGGGGAACAAATCCCGATACTTACATACATTATATCATACTTCCCGCACTCTTGCAATAGTTTGGACTGTAAAGTTTTTTCTTGACAAAGGGGGTAGGGGGTGCTATAATGAATTCAACTGTACGATGATGTCGAATTTTCGAAAAAAGGAAGTGTGACAATGATAGAAGAATCCTGGAACTTTACAGGAATTGAATCTGTGATTCAATGGCTGGAGGAAACCGGCCTTTTGGACGTTATAACCGATTTTTTAACCGACTTTTCGGTTGAGGCGCTGTATGCCGTGTTAGCTTTGGTAGTCGGTCTTATTACGAGTGCCGCTGCTTGGGGTGTTGTACTGGTGATCGTGATCGTGACGGCTATTGTTACAACAGCCGTATTGCTGGTCTTGTATATTCTGCATGCAGTAGGTCTTATGCGTATTGCCAAAAAGCTGGGAGTCAAACACCGCTTTTTAGCGTGGATTCCGTATGCGAATATTTATCTGCTGGGTAAGTGTGCGGAAAAGAGCGAGGAGCGCAACGGCAGAAAGGTATGGAAATGGGGCATGATCCTGCTGTTCACCACACTTGGCATGACGGTCGGTCAGCCGATCGTGCAGACGGTGTTGGGCATCCTGCTGTCGTTTTTCCCCATGCTGGCTGCGCTGGTAACACTGATTCTGGAATGCTCTTCCTTGATCCTTTGGGCAATGAATACGTATTGCCTGTACCTGATCTTCAAGGAATTTGCGGGCAAAACGGGTGGGATCATTCTGTCGATCTGCTCGCTTTTGTCGATCTCGTTTGAGGGAGTGTTCCTGTTTGTGGTCGGCTGCCTGAAACTTCGTCCCGCAGCCACCGTGCCGGAATCGGCAACGGTCATTGAGGCGGTTTAAGAATTTTATTGATAGGAGATATTTGTGTTATGATTGAAAGCTCTGATTCTGTTTTCAAAGGGTTGATTGAAGAACTCTTCGGCACGGGGAGCTCGGACATTATCGGCGGTTCGGATGTCATGTCCGGTGCAGCCGTTACGTGGGTATTGCTGATCGCGCTTTTCATTGTCGCGGCAGCGTTGACTGTGGCACTTGCCGTGTACGTGATCGAGGCTGTTGCCATCATGCGCATGGCGAAAGGTCTGAGGGTGGAAAGACCTTGGCTTGCCTGGATTCCAATCGCGCAGGCCTATACGATGGGTCAGATTGCCGAGAGGTGTGATGAGCGGCGCGGGATTGCCATCAAGCCTTGGGGGAAGATCCTGCTGTTTACGCATATCGGGTATGCGGTTGTTTCCGTGGTCTATTCGGTTGCATCCGGTGTTTTACCGAATCTGCTTTTGATTGGATATTTGTTGTTGCTTTTGCTTTGGGCGGTCAATATGATTGCATCGGCTGCGTACTGGGTGATGAACTATATCTGCATCTGGAAGATGTTCCGTGAGTATTATCCCAAAACGGTCAATATCGTTGTGTTTGTGGCAAGTATTGTTTTCAGTGCACATCATATCGGCATGCTGGTTGCCGGCTTTTTCCCGCTCAGACCCTCTGTCAGCCAAGAGCTTGAAGAGGAGCTGTATACGTACTGATTTTATGCTTTGGTCCGTTTGCTTCGGGCCAAACGAAAATGGAGGTTTTTCATGGTTGAATTGATTGTCACCTTAGCCTTATTGGTCGTATTTGTGCTGATCCTTGTGCCGCTGCTCATTCTCGCAGCGGTGGTGGGTGAATACGTGCTGCAAAGCCTTGCGCTTTGGCGTCTTGCCAAGCAAACGGGCGCATGCAAGCCTGCTTATGCATGGATTCCCGTGGTGCAGTATTGGGTAATGGGCAAGTGTACCGAGGCATGTGATGCGGAAAACGGCAAAAAGCCGTGGCCTTGGGGCAAGATTTTGCTGATCTGTGCCATCGTGCATGCTTCTGCTTTGGTGTTTGCGTTGCCTCTTGGAATACTTTTTCTGTTCTTTGGCATGAGCTTTTTGCTGGAACTCATCTCTTGGGCTTCGGCGGCACTGACGGTTGCAAGCCTTGTCTGCGTGTATAAGATCTATCACAGATATATGCAAGACCCGTGGGACATTTTGGCTGTGATTTTACATACTCTGTATCCCGGTTATCTCTCGGCAGGATTGCTGATCGTATCCTTCCTCAAACCCGTGTCCGATCAAAGCGGTGCAGCGCAGCAGCCAACGGATGAAGCTGCAGCGGTTATACCGGCAGAAGTGATTTCCGACGAGGAGCTTACATAATGCCTGTGCTGACTGTTTCCAATGAGGTCACCACACGGATGCTCTTTCACGTCTTACATCTACAAAAAGTGGCAGGAATTTGCTCAAAAACGAACAAATTCCTGCTACTTTTTCGCTAATTCATCAGCCCGGTGGGGCTGTTTCTGTGTTTTTGTATAACTCAGAAAATGGGATAGCCTGCAGCCTCGTGTGCGGCACGCAGCTCGTCACACATAGCCACGATCTCGTCGGTCGAGAGCTGGCTGCCGGTATGGGGATCCATCATAGCTGCCTGGTAAACGTGCTCCATTTTACCGGTCACGGCAGCTTCGATGGTCAGAAGCTGTACGTTGATGTTAGTCATGTTCATAGCGGCAAGCTGCAGCGGCAGGGGACCTGCGTAGGTGGGATGTACGCCCGTGCGGTCAACCATGCAGGAAACCTCAACGCAAGCCTCGTCGGGCAGGTTGGGGATCAGGCCGTTGTTAAGCACGTTACCGCCGATGCGGTAGGGCTGGTCGGTCAGAATTGCCTCCATAATGTGGGAAGCGTACTCGCGGGAACGTGTGTGGCTGATCTGGCCGCCTGCAAGCAGCTCTTCCTTCTGGCGAGCCCAGCCGGCGATCTGGTTGACGCAGCGGCGCGGATACTCATCCAGCGGAATGTTGAACTTTTCGATCAGCTCGGGACGGTTTTCCTTGATGTAGAGGTAGTTGTATTCAGCGTTGTGCTCGCTGGATTCGGTGCAGTAGTAGCCCAGCTTGTCAATGTAGTCAAAGCGAACCATGTCGTCGTGCTTTTCGTTTGCGTTCTTTTCCTTTGCTCTCTTCTTGATCTCGGGATAAAGGTCGTTGCCGTCCTTGTCCTGGATCTCAAGCAGCCAAGCCATGTGGTTGATGCCCGCAATTTTCTCTTTTCTGCCCTCCAGCTTGTCCTGCATGCCGAGTCTGTGCAAAAGTCCCTCGGAGCAGACCTGTACGCTGTGGCAAAGGCCGACTGTCTTGATGTTGGTGTATCTTTGCATATAGCCTGCCAGCATTGCCATGGGGTTGGTGTAGTTCAAGAACCATGCGTTGGGGCAAACCTCCTCCATATCGGCAGCAAATTCCTTGAGGACTACGATGGTGCGCAGCGCGCGGAAGATACCGCCAATGCCCAAGGTGTCGCCAATGGTCTGGCGCAGGCCGTACTTCTTGGGGATCTCAAAGTCAATGATGGTGCAGGGATCGTAAAGGCCTACCTGAATGGCGTCAACCACGAAATCTGCACCGCGCAGAGCGTCCTTGCGGTTTTCTACACCCAGATATTTGCTGATCTTGGCGCGGTTTTCATTGATATTCTTGTTGAGTGTGGTAATGAGCAGATAGGATTCGTCCAATCTGTCCGCATCAATGTCGTAAAGGGCGATCTCCGCGTCGTGCAGACAGGGAGTCATCATAGCGTCACCCAGAACGTTCTTTGCAAAAACGGTGCTTCCGGCACCCATAAATGTGATCTTTGCCATAAGGGTTCTCCTTTATTTGTTTTGGTAATTTCATTATACTTTTTTTGATATGAAAAATCAATAGCATATCGGGATATTTTTTTGTTTTTTTCACACAAGTCTTTTTTCCGGGGGACTTTTGTGTTATAATGGGGATAGCTTGAAAATGGGAGTTATTTATGAGAAATAGATTCTTGAAAAATATACAGTGGAGCTTGTTGCCTACCGTGATCACGCTGGCGCTGCCCACCATGCTTGAGCAGCTGATGCACACGGCTGTGCAATACGTGGATACGGCCATGGTTGGCTCTCTTGGCACGCAGGCGTCTGCTGCCGTGGGTGCAACCAGTACGGTTGGCTGGTTGGTTGGCAGCTCGCTGTCTGCCTTGGGCGTGGGATTTTTGGCGTTTATTGCGCGTGCTTCGGGCGCGAAGGATCAGGAGCTGTGTCGCCGTGCGTCGGCACAGGCCGTGCTTGCCGTGCTGGTGTCGGGCATTCTGTTTACGGTTCTGACGCTTGCACTCTCTCCCATCGTGCCTGTCGTCATGCAAGTGGATCCCGATATCCGTGATACTGCTGCTACATATTTCTTTATTTTGTATACGCCCATGCTGTTCCGCGCGGCATCCATCATTTTCGGTGCGGTTTTGCGCGGTGCGGGAGATACTAAAACGCCTATGCGTGCGGGCATTATCGTCAATATTGTAAACGTTGTGCTCAATTTCTTCTTGATCTACCATACAAGAACGGTTGAGATTCCTTGGTTTTCGGGAGAAATACTTTCCCTGACCATTCCCGGTGCGGGGCTTGAGGTGGTAGGCGCTGCAATTGCCAGTGCCATAGCCTTTGTTGTGGGCGGCATTGTCATGACCGTGGCCGTATGGCGGCATCCAACCGTTTCTCCGCGTGGTCAGCGGCTGCGTCCCGACAAAGAGGTTTTGGGACCTTGCCTGAAGGTCGCCATGCCCAATATGGCGCAAAGATTTGCCACCTCGCTTGGCTACGTGGTGTTTGCGTCTATGATCAATTCTCTTGGTGACGTTTCCACCGCCGCGCACGGCTTTGCCAATACGGTTGAGTCTGCGTTTTATATTCCCGGCTACGGCATGCAGGCAGCTGCCGCAACCTTGTCGGGTAACTGCGTGGGTGCAAAGGATAAAAAGAAGCTCAAGGATCTGGGCAAGCTGATGCTTGTGTGCGAGGTGCTGCTCATGATCGTGTCGGGAGGCCTTTTGTTCCTGCTTGCACCGTATATGCTGCGCATTTTCTCCAAGGATCCGCAGGTCATCTCGCTTGGCACCACCGTTTTACGTATGGTGGCGCTGTCCGAGCCGTTCTATGGCGTGACCATCATCACCGAGGGCATGATGCAGGGCGTGGGAAATACCAAAATTCCGTTTGTTTTCAACGTCATCGGTATGTGGGGCATGCGCATTCTCGGCACGTTCCTTTGCCTGATGCTTTTGCCGGATCCTACCTTGGTGGCCGCTTGGGCGTGCATGATCGCGCACAATCTGGCGCTGTTCGGTATGTTCTCGGTGTATTACGCAAAGGGCAAGTGGAGCCCGTTACACAGGGAATAGAGTTGTTTTAATGATTACTCCAAAGCGGGAGGAAAAAATAGGGCTGATAGATTAGCGGAAAAATTGCAGGGGTTTGTTCGAGAATGAACAGATTCCTGCTGTTTTTGTGAATGCAAGATGTAAAGGAGCGTCCATATGGTGACCTCATCCGGCGCTGCGCGCCACCTTCCCCAGCGGGGAAGGCTCATCAAGCTGCCCCGAAGCGGATAATTGAATAAGACGGACGAACAAAATAAGCCTTCCACGCTGGGGAAGGTGGCGCGCAGCGCCGGATGAGGTCACCATGAGGACGCTCTTTCATTTCTTTGGATAACAGAACGCAGAAGCCTCGATCAAAGACCTCTGCTTTCCTTTATGTTGCATTTACCGCTAATTGATCAGCCTGATGTCTCCCGGTTTTTTTGTTTTGATTTCTGCACTCAACCGAAAATATTGTTGACATTTGTACCATAATATGATAAAATAATGTCAAATAGGCATTTCGCGGAGGATTTGTATGATCACCTATGATCAGCTTCGGCACAGCCCGGAGATCAGAACCTATATTGAGCGCGCGGATGAATCGCTGCGCGCCCTTGGATTTACCGAGCACAGCTTTGCGCACGTCACGCGCGTGGCGGAAACGGCGGCGTATATCCTTGGTGAACTGGGGTATGATCCGCACGAGATCGAGCTTGCAAGGATCGCAGGATATTTGCACGATATCGGAAATCTGGTCAACCGCGTGGATCACTCGCAAAGCGGAGCGGTTATGGCGTTCAGAATTCTGGACCATATGGAAATGCCGCCTGAGGATATCGCCACGGTGGTGACGGCTATCGGCAACCACGACGAGGGGACGGGCGTACCTGTCAACGGTGTTGCAGCTGCCTTGATCTTAGCCGATAAATCCGACGTGCGCCGCAGCCGCGTGAGAAACGAGGATTTTGCCACCTTTGATATTCACGACCGCGTGAATTATTCGGTGGAGCATTCGCGTCTTTTGCTGGATGTCGAGCGCAAAACCGTGACGCTGACGTTGGACATTGACACCGCGGTTGCCTCGGTCATGTCGTATTTTGAAATATTTCTTGGCCGTATGATCATGTGCCGCAAGGCTGCGGACAAGCTGGGATTGCAATTCAAATTGAATATAAACGGACAAATGCTGATCTGATCGGGCGATCTCTGAGATCGGGAAAGGAAAAAGAAAATGCAAAACTTTTTGAACAATTTTCATGCAGTCATCACACATGAAGACGTAACGATTTATATGATCCTCAATCTGGTGCTCGGACTTGCGCTGTTCTTGTTCGGTATGGACGTTATGGGTGAGGGCCTGAAAAAGAGCGCAGGCAACAAGCTTAAGACGATACTGGGCAAAATGACCTCCAACAAGTTTAAGGGCTTTTTGCTGGGCCTTGGCGTAACCCTGATCATTCAGTCTTCGTCCGCGACGACGGTTATGGTCGTCGGCTTTGTCAACTCTGCAACCATGACGCTTGCACAGGCTGTGGGCGTGATTCTGGGTGCCAACGTGGGTACGGCAATCACCGCATGGCTGACCGCTATGACAGGTATGGAAATGGCGGGCGCTGAGGGTATTATGAGTGGACTCCAGTATCTCAAACCTGATTTCTGGATGCCCATCCTTGCCTTGATCGGTATAGGCTTTACCATGTTTGCAAAGAAAAACAGATATAAGCAGCTTGGCAACATTCTGCTGGGCTTTGGCGTGCTGATGACCGGTATGAACGTCATGTCCGAGGCTGTTTCGGTACTGAAAAACATTCCCGAATTCGGACAGATCCTCGTTATGTTTGAAAATCCCTTCCTTGGCGTGCTGGCAGGTACGGTGCTGACCGCAATCGTGCAGTCCTCTTCGGCTTCTGTCGGTATTTTGCAGGCGCTGACCGCATCGGGCGCAATCTCGTTTGGTGTTGCCATCCCGATCGTCATGGGTCAGAACATCGGTACTTGTGTGACCGCAATGCTTTCGTCTATGAGCTCGTCCAAAAACGGTAAGCGCGCAGCACTCGTACACCTGTATTTCAATATTATTGCCGTCACCATCGTGCTCAGCGGCTTCTATATCCTGGATGCAATCTTTGATTTCAGTGCGCTTTTGGGCGCTACCACTAACATGTGGCATATCGCGATCATCCACACCGTGTTCAAGCTGATCGCGGTCACCATTCTGTTCCCGTTCACCAACTGGATCGTCAAGCTGGCTACCATCTCGGTGCCCGAAAAGTCCAAGAAAAAGAAGGACGAGGACGGTATTGTGCTGGACGAGCGTTTGTTCATCACCCCTGCCGTTGCAGTAGAGCAGGCTGAGGTTGCAGCACGTAAGATGGCAGTTGTTTCGTGTGATGCGATGGATCGCGCGCTCATGCTGCTTAGCAATTATGATTCCAAATCTGCCGATCTTGTACGCAAGTATGAGGATGACGTGGATAAGATGGAGGATACGATCGGTTCGTACCTGGTCAAGCTGGCCGCAAAGAACAGCTCGGGTGAAGGATCCCGTGAAATTACCAAGCTGCTGCATATTATCGGGGACTTGGAGCGCATTTCCGACCACGCGGTCAATATTGCCGAATCGGCAGAGGAAATGAAGGATAAGAACGTGCAGTTCTCGGCTGCCGCGCAAAAGGAGATCAACACCATGGTCGCCGCTGTGCGTGAGGTGCTTTGGAATGCGCGTGAGGGCTTTATCAACGACGATTTTGACATAGCCGCTTCGGTTGAGCCTCTGGAGGAGGTTATTGACGATTTGCGCGATGCGATCAAGCTGCACCACATCGTGCGTCTGCAGAACAACGAGTGTACCATGGAAATGGGCTTTATTCTGTCCGACCTTCTGACAAACTGCGAAAGAGTTGCAGACCATTGCTCCAATATCGCAGGCTGCATGCTTGAGCTTTCCGAGGAAAAGGCGCTGGATATGCATAAGTATCTGTATGATCTTAAGCACGGCAACCCCGAGTTTGACCGCAGATATCAGGAATATAAGGAAAAGTACCCGATCGAGGGTTGATCCTTTGAAAATAATATAAAAAGAGTGGGGAAAATTGACCTTTGCAAGACAAGGTCGATTTTCCCACGCTTTATTGAAGGAAGAAAATGAAAAATTTCAAAAGAACAAAGCAATATAGAGAAACCAAGGAGCGGTTTGCCATCGTTTCGCAAAGGCTTGCCGAAATCTATCCGGGTGCGGAGTGCGCGCTGGAGTGGAGAAGTGATACTCCCGATCCCGCAGACGACGGTTGGCGCCTTTTGATCATGGGCAGGCTGTCAGCGCAATGCACCGATGCAAGAGTCAATATCGTGTGCCGCGATCTGTTTGCAGTGTATCCCACGGCACAGGCCGTAGCGGAAGCACCCATTGAGGAGCTGGAAAGATTGGTGCATTCCTGCGGCTTTTATAGGGCAAAGGCACGCAATATCAAGGACTCGTGCGCGCGATTGGTCAATGAATTTGACGGCAGAGTTCCCGCGGACCGCGAGGTGCTGCTGACCTTCCCCGGCGTGGGGCGTAAGATCGCCAATCTTTTGCTGGGAGATCTGTACGGCATCCCCGGCATTGTGGCCGATACGCACATCATCTGCATCGGCGGCAGACTCGGCGCGTATCCCACGGAGCTGAAGGATCCGCATAAGGTGGAAAAGATATTGGATATGTACGTCGAGCCTGCGGAGCAGAGTGATTTTTGCCACCGTGCTGTGCAGTTTGGCAGAGATTATTGCACGGCAAGATCGCCTAGGTGCGGAGAATGCCCGCTCAGTGATATTTGCCCGTATGCAAAGGAGCTGTGCAAGGCGTGAAAATGCCCGGGTGAAGGAGCTTTTTGGACATTTATCAATTTTGCTTACCTAACGAAATCCTCATTCATGAAAGAAAGGATGTGATATGATGGAAACACAACATAAAACCTATGGCAAGGCCGCGAGGTTGTGGCATTTTTTGCGCAAGAGCCGTCTGTGGTTTGCGCTGGGCATTTTGTGCGCCTTTGCCATGACAGGATTGGAAATGGTCGCACCGCAGATCGTCAACTTCACCGTGGACAATTTGCTTGGCGGTGAGGCGTTGGAGCTGCCTGCATGGGTGCTGCAGCTTGTGCCGCAGCTTGACGTGGCAGCCCTGATCGCGTATTTGCAGCATAGGCTGTGGATCGTGGCCGTTGCCGTGGTGGTAACGGGTGCTGCCTCGGTGCTTTGCCGCTTTGGCAATATGTATTTCAACAACAAGGGCGGCGAGAGCATGATCAAAACCATCCGTGACGATCTGTTTGCCCATATCGGCTGCCTGCCGCAGAGCTTTTATGCGCAGAATAAAACGGGAGATCTGATCCAGCGTTCCACCTCGGACGTAGAAATGGTCAAGAACTTTGTAGCCGAGCAGTTGGTGCCTTTGTTCCGCGTGATCATTTTGCTGACCGTATCGCTGAGCGTCATGTTCATCATGAATTATAAGCTTGCGTTTGTGTCTTTGGCCTTTGTCCCCATTGTGCTGACTTATTCGCTGGTCTTCCGCCACTTTATCAGCAAGCATTTCGAGGCTTGCGACGTGTGCGAGGGTGAGCTTTCCTCGATCACGCAGGAAAATCTGACAGGCGTGCGCGTGGTGCGTGCGTTTGGCAGAGAGAGAAGTGAGATCGAAAAGTTCGATCAGAAAAACAAAGAGTACGGAGATCGCAACGTGCGCCTGACCTGGTTGTTTACCTGGTTCTGGATCATCGGTGACTTCTTCTCGGGCATGCAGGTGCTGGCTGTGCTTGGCGTGGGTACGTATTTGTGCGTCACGCAGGGCATGGAGCTTGGCGATCTTCTGGCATTTGTGACTTACAATGCCATGATGCTGTGGCCCGTGCGTTCACTTGGCAGAATCGTGTCCGAGATGAGTAAAGCGGGTGTGGCGCTTGGCAGAATCAACCACATTCTCAATACAAGCCCCGAAATGCAGACTGAGCAGGTTAGAACGCCCGATTTCAAGGGTGACATTGCGTTCAAGGATATCAGCTTCCGATATGAAAACGAGGGTGCGGAGATCTTGCGCGACGTTTCCTTTACGGTCAAGGGTGGCAGCGTGATCGGCATCATGGGCGGTACGGGCTCGGGAAAGAGTACCCTGATGGGCCTGCTCGACCGACTTTATGAGCTACAGGATGGCAGCATTACCATCGGCGGCGTGCCGATCGAACAGATCGACCGCGCAGAATTGCACCGCCATGTGGGGTACGTGCTGCAGGATACGTATTTGTTCTCGGGAACGATTGCGGAGAATATCTGCATGGGTACCGAGAGCGTGGATATGGAGCAGGTCAAATACGCGTCACGCGTGGCTTGCTTTGACGGTGCGGTGTCCGAGTTCAAGGATGGATACCAAACCTTTGTCGGTGAGCGTGGCGTTACGCTCTCGGGCGGTCAGAAGCAGAGATGCTCGATTGCCAGAATGCTGGCAATGCGCCCGGATATTATGATCTTTGACGATTCTCTTTCCGCGGTGGACAGCGAAACCGACGCTGCCATCCGTCGCGTTTTGCGTCGTGAATTTGAAAATTGCACGGTCATTCTGATCTCGCATCGCATCACAACGCTCTCGCACGCGGACAATATCGTGGTGCTGGACGAGGGACGCGTGGCCGAGATGGGTACGCATGAAGAGCTGGTGGCCCGTGGCGGTATTTACAGCCGCGTGTGCGCAATGCAGGGAAGAGATGATGCCAAGGCTGCAAACGGTGGGGAGGTGACGGCATGAGTACCAAAGAAGTCAGAAAAAAGAGCCGTATCAAGCTGCCCTATCCTAAGGTAATTGCATTTTTTAAGCCTTATTTGTGGGTATTTGGCGTGATCTTGGTGCTGGGTGTTTACAGCGGCGTGGTGGATATCTGCCTGCCCCTGTTCCAGCAGTATGCCATTGACAATTTTATTACACCCGATACTGTGTCGGGACTTGGACTGTTTTGCATTTGCTACGCGCTGTTTTTGCTGACGCGTATCGTGGCCGATTTCATTTCGTCGTATCAGACGGGACGCATCGAGGTGCTGATCGCAAGAGATATGCGCGGTGCGTGCTTTAAGCATCTGCAGTCGCTGTCATTTTCGTTCTTTAACCAAAACAGCGTGGGATATCTGCATTCGCGCATCATGAGCGATACCGGCCGTATCGGCGGCGTGATCGCGTGGGATTTCATGAGCGGTATATGGAATTTGTCGTACCTGATCGGTGCGGCCGTGGTCATGTTCGTGCTGGATTGGCGGCTTGCCTTGTGCGTCATGGTCATCGTTCCCGTCATTGCATTGGGTGCTGCGCTGTTTGAGCGCAAGCTGCGCGGACTCAATAAGGAGGTCAGAGAGCTGAATTCGCAGATCTCGGGCAAGTTCAACGAGAGCATTACCGGCTCGCGCACCGTGCGCGTGCTGGGCGCGGAAGAAAAGATGAAATCAAGCTTTTTCGCGCTGACGGGCAAGATGAACCGCACCTCCGTGCTGACCGCACGCGTGCGCGCAAGCTTTATCTGTCTGATCGCGTTTTCCACCTCCATGGCGCTGGCTTTGGTGCTGTGGCGCGGCGGCTTGATCGCGCAAAAGGACGTGGAATTTTTGGGCAAGCTCTCGGTGTTCATGACGTATGCCATGAATATGATGGAGCAGGTGCAATGGGTGGTCAACGCCATGGCGGACATGATCTTTGTGCGCGTGAACATGGAGCGCGTTTCCAAGATTCTGGAAACCGAGTCGGACGTGCCGGACAGCCCTGAGGTGGTCGGAAAGTATGGTGACACCTTCCATCCCAAGCGCGAGAACTGGGAGCCCTTGCACGGTGATATTACCTTCAAGGACGTATCCTTTATGTACCCGGACGGCAACGAATGGGTGCTGGAAAACTTTGATCTGCACGTACCCAAGGGTACGAACGTAGCCATCGTGGGAGAGACGGGCGCGGGAAAATCCACGCTTGTCAACTTGGTCTGCCGCTTTTATGATCCCACCAAGGGACAGGTGCTGATTGACGGCAGGGATGCAAGAGAGAGGAGCCAGCTGTGGCTGCATTCCTCGCTGGGATACGTGCTGCAAACACCGCATTTGTTCTCAGGCTCTATTGCCGAGAATTTGCGCTACGGCAATCCGAACGCTACCGAGCAGGAGATGGAGGCCGCTTTGCGCGAGATCGACGCGTGGAGAATTGTGGAGCGCATGGGCAAGGGGCTTGAGAGTGACGTGGGTGAGGGCGGTGATCTGCTCTCTACAGGTGAAAAGCAGCTTTTGTCGTTTGCGCGCGTTATGCTGGCCAATCCCTCGATCTTGGTGCTGGACGAGGCTACCTCGTCTGTGGACAGCCACACCGAGCAGTTGATCCAGGCAGCCACCGAAAGAGTCAGCCAAGGGCGCACGTGCTTTATCATTGCGCACAGGCTTTCCACCATCAGACAGGCTGATATCATCTTGGCCGTCAAGGATGGCAAGATCATCGAGCGTGGCAACCATGACGAGCTGATGGCCGAAAAGGGATATTATTATCGCCTGTATACCCGTCAGTACGAGGACGAGCAGACGCAGATCGTGTTGGATAAGAAAATGAATGATGAATAATGAATAATGAATATTGAACAATGAATAATTAAGGTAGAAAAACCGCCCCCAGGGGCGGTTTTTCTACCTTAATTATTCATTATTCACTCATATCCTTCAGATACAGCTCTGCTTCCATGCAGGTCTTGCCGTCCTGATTGATCAGACGGAACCAATAACCGTTCTCGCTTTCTGCGCGGTAAATGGTCAGAATGTCGCCATAGGCGGCCTCGTGTAAGTAGGAGAGCGAAAATCCGCTGACAAATTTGCCCAGCATATCGGGTACGTAATCGCACAGCATGTCGGGGTACTTGGTGTTGTTCATGTGCATGTTGTAATCCAGATCCGAGTAGCGCACTTCGCGCTTGCCTACCTCGCAAAGCTGTGCGGAGGAAGGAATGCGTGCGCGACGGGGCAGCTCGTTTTTATAGATCTGCTCGTCTGCCGGGAAAAGTGCGGCTGCGGGGAAATCCTCGGATTTGATAAAGGTATGCTCCTTGAGGTTGACCAAGGCCCATTCGGATGAGGCGCGGGCATAGGTTTTGCCGTCGTATTCGATCTCAAAGCAGCGGTTAAAGGTATAGGAGCGCGAGGGGGGACACCAGGTATTGACCCAGATGCGGATGTAAGGAGGGAGCGGCGCGTCAATGCTGACCTGAATGCGGCTCATAATAAAGCCAATCCCGTCGCGCTGATGGATCTCGTCCAGATCCAATTCTACAGAACGGCATTGCCTGTTGGCACATTCCTGCATGTACATCAGCACCTGTGAGGGGCGGATGATCAGATCGGGATCGGTATCATGCCATTTGGTTAAAAAATGTTCGGTATATTTCATAGATTTACCTCCAAAAAGGAGCTGTCTTGTATGGGAAAGACAGCTCCGGAGTGGTTAATTACAGTGTGTTCGAGGAGCCCAGCACGTCTCTGATCTTGTGCTGAACCATCTTCTTGACCTCTGCGCGCGCAACGGTCAGGTAGCCGCGAGGATCAAAGATCTCGGGATTTTCGTTGAACACGCGGCGAATGCCTGCGGTCATGGCAAGGCGGATATCCGAGTCAATGTTGATTTTGCAAACTGCCATGGATGCAGCTTGACGCAGCATTTCCTCGGGAATACCGATCGCGTCGGGCAGCTGACCGCCCAAAGCATTGATCTCCGCTACGTATTCCTGGGGAACGGAAGAAGCACCGTGCGGAACGATGGGGAATTCGGGTAATCTCTTGGAGATCTCTTCCAGCACGTCAAAAGCGAGCTGGGGCTTGGTGCCGGGCTTGAACTTATAAGCACCGTGGCTGGTGCCGATCGCGATAGCAAGAGAGTCAACGCCTGTGCGGCTGACGAATTCCTCGACCTCGTCGGGGTTTGTGAACATAGCGTCCTCAGCAGAAACCTTGACATCATCCTCAATACCGGCCAGCTTGCCAAGCTCACCCTCTACCACAACACCGTGTGCGTGTGCATATTCCACAACCTTGCGGGTCAGGGCGATGTTGTCTTCAAAGGAGTGGTGAGAGCCGTCGATCATAACGGAAGTAAAGCCACCGTCGATGCAAGCCTTGCAGATCTCAAAATCTGCGCCGTGGTCCAGGTGCAGAGCCAGGTCGATATCTGTATCGCGGATCGCAGCCTGCGCAAGCCCCATCAGGTATTCGTGCTTTGCGTACTTACGTGCGCCTGCGGATACCTGCAGGATAACGGGGGACTGCTCTTCCTTAGCAGCCTCGGTGATTGCCTGGATGATCTCCATGTTGTTGATGTTGAAAGCACCGATAGCGTAGCCGCCGCGGTAAGCCTTTTTGAACATTTCAGTTGTTGTTACAAGTGCCATTTGGGAATTCCTCCGGTAAAAAATACTACCGTTATTCTATCACAAAATGCATATAAAATCAATAGTAAATCGTGAATTTGGCAATTTTTATCACGTCTTTAGCAAGATTTTAGCCAAGCGTTTCCCGGTGGTTCGGATCTTTGGAGGCCACAGCGGCGCCATCCTGCGTGCCAAGTCCAAAGCTGACGGCAATGGCGTTGTCTACGCGCTGCATCACGGCCTCATCCAAATGCCCCATTTTTTCCTTCAGTCGGCGTTTATCCAGCGTACGGATTTGTTCAAGCAGGATCACCGAATCCTTGGCAAGTCCTGCCTTGTCCGCATATATGTCAATGTGCGTGGGCAGGCGCGTTTTGCTCATGCGCGAGGTGATCGCAGCGGCGATCACGGTCGGGCTGTACTTGTTGCCCACGTCGTTCTGAATGATCAGCACAGGGCGAAGCCCCCCTTGCTCCGAGCCCACCACGGGCGAAAGATCTGCGTAATAAATATCACCGCGTTTTACGGTTATCATGGTATGCCTCCCTTGTATATGTTGGTGTAATGATATTGTTACCCCATCCGGGGCTTTTTAGTCACCGACTTTTATATTGCAGTATATACAGGGAAACGACAAAATGCCCCAAAAGCTGCGGCAAAAAAACAGTAAAAAGATCATGATTGCACTTGCAAACGCATCTGACATGTGTTATAATAAAATCAGAAATATAACGCGGAGGCGCAATATGCGTAAAACAAAAATTATATGTACCATCGGACCTGCAACGCAAGACGAGACTACCCTGAAGGGGCTTTGTAAGGCAGGCATGAACGTAGCCAGACTCAATTTTTCTCATAACACACACGAGGATCACCAAAAGAGAATTGACAGCATTAAAAAGGTAAGAGCAGAGCTTGATATGCCGATTGCCATCATGCTGGACACCAAGGGCCCCGAGTACCGTATCAAGACCTTTGAGGGCGGCAGCGTGACCTTAACGGACGGCCAGCGATTCACCTTTACGACAGAAGAGGTGCAGGGCAACGAGAGCATTGTTTCGGTCAGCTATGCTGAGTTGGTTCACGAGCTGGTACCGGGCGATACCATTCTGCTCAACAACGGCCTGCTGATTTTCCACGTCGAGGAGATCGAGGACAAGAAGATCCATTGCCGCGTCATTTGCGGCGGTGAGCTTTCCAACCGCAAGAGTATGAGCTTCCCCGGCAAGGTCATGAAGCAGAAGTACCTGTCCGAGCAGGACAAGGCGGATATCGCGTTCGGCATCAAGAACGGTGTGGACTTTATTGCTTGCTCGTTCGTTTCCTGCAAGCAGGATCTGATCGACGTACACAATTATCTTGCCGAGATCGGCGGCGAGGGCAAGGTGGATTTGATCGCCAAGATCGAAAACCAGTCGGGATATGATCACATTGAGGAGATCTGTGAGGTTTGCGACGGTATTATGGTCGCGCGCGGCGATATGGGCGTGGAGGTTCCTTTTGAGCAGCTGCCCGCTATGCAGAAGACCTTGATCACCAAGTGCAGAATGCTTGGTAAGCGCGTGATTACGGCTACCGAAATGCTCGAGAGCATGATTTACAATCCCAGACCCACCAGAGCAGAGATCTCTGACGTGGCGAACGCTGTTTACGACGGCACAAGTGCCATTATGCTGTCCGGTGAGACCGCAATGGGCAAGTATCCCGTGCAGACCGTACAGGTCATGTCCAAAATCGCGGAAACCACCGAAAACAATATTGATTACACCGATATTTTCTACGGCACCGAGTTCAAGATCAAGAATACGGTTGACGCGATCTCGCACGCGACCTGCGCAGTGGCGATTGATATTGATGCAAAGGCCATCGTGGCATGCTCGCTGTCGGGTATGACGGCGCGCATGGTTTCGCGTTTCCGCTGTCCCGTGGATATCATCGGTCTGACCACCGACGAGAACACCTACCGCAAGCTGGCTCTTTCCTGGGGTGTCACTCCCGCGCTGTGCGAGAAGTACCCCTCGACCGACGTACTGTTTTACACGGCAACAAAGCTCGCGCCCAAGATGCTGCCTATGCAAAAGGGTGACAGCATCGTGATCACGGGCGGTAACACCACCGGTGTATCGGGCAATACCAGCTTGATCAAGGTTGAGCAGATTTATTGATCATGAAATAAAAAACAGCCCGATGGGGTTGCAAAATTAGCGGAGAAATTGAATAAAAACAAAAGGCAGGAGTCTTGATCAAGGCTTCTGCTTTCTGTTATCCAAAAGGATGAAAGAGCGTCCGCATGGTGACCTCATCCGGCGCTACGCGCCACCTTCCCCAGCGGGGAAGGCTTATCAAGTTAACCCCTCAGCGGATAATTGAGCAAAACGGATGCGCTAAAGAAGCCTTCCCCGCTGGGGAAGGTGGCGCGTAG
>JAFTLD010000087.1 GCA_017452945.1 Clostridia bacterium
GATTGATCTTGCTACCGAACAGCTGATCAACCGCCGGATCGCGCGCTCTGAGTGAGCCGCGCGCCGCGTTCGGAAGCCTCTCTCCGCTAAGCGACGTTCGGCTTCCGAACGCCTTTAACACTCGATGCAAAAGTGTTTACAATCCTCTTGCACAATTGTTTACAATCTTGCTGTTGACAGAGGACGTCGCCCCCTACGGTTATAAATTGATTGGTGATAAAAATCAATGCTTATTGATTAATGACACAACCGCATCTGCAATGCACCGTGCATCAATTCCCGCTGTGGTATAAACCGATTCGATCTTGTCCTGGATGACAAAATTATCATCAATCGCCATGATGGTATGACGCGGCAGGCTGCCCTGTCTTGCCATGGTATCGGACAGCATCATACCAAATCCGCCCGCGCGGATCTCCTCTTCAAGGAAGACAATTGGCGTCTCGGGATTGCCGATCAGCTCAGCGACACGATCCGCGAGCTTATCATATGGCTTGATGTATTCGCACAGCAGAATGCCTGCGCGGATTCCTTGTTCTGCCAAGGACTTGGATGCCTTGATGGCCTCGCGCACGATTTTGCCGTGGGTAACGATGATGCAATCCGCTCCCTCGTTCTGCCATGCGCGCACGTCGATATCGGTATATGCACCATCAGGATAGAAGCTTGTCAGCACGTCGTCGTGCTCTCTGCCGTTGGGGTATCTGATGGCCACGGGACAGCCGTCCTTGACAGCGGTCTTGATCGACAGCGCAAGTCCATCCGCGGTCACGGGCGTGTAAATTTTGACACCCGGAATGTGCGACAGAAACGCTACGTCGAAGATGCCGTGGTGAGTCGCGCCGTCAGCTTGGCTGATACCTGCGCGGTCAATGCACATGACGATTGGCAGATTTTGCAAGGCTGCATCGTGTATGATCTGGTCGTAGGCTCTTTGCAAAAAGGTAGAATACACGGCAAACACGGGGACATAGCCATTTGCAGCCATAGCAGCGCCATAGGTAACGGCATGCTCCTCGGCAATGCCAACGTCAAAATATCGCTCCGGATAGCTTTGATGGAAGATTTCCAATCCTGTTCCGTCACCCATTGCAGCAGTGATGGCGCAGAGGCGATCGTTTTCTTTTGCAAGCTCGGTCAATACCTGCCCACAGACCTTGGAAAAGTTGGGACGCTCGGAGCTTTTGCCCGTGGGAGCAATACCGTGATATGCTGTGGGCGATTGTTCTGCCGGCTGATAGCCAAGCCCCTTTTTGGTCTTGACATGGATGATCACGCTTTCGTCCAGTTTTTTTGCCTCGCGCAAAAGCGTTTCAATGGCAGTCATATCGTTACCATCCACAGGACCGAGGTACGTAAGTCCCAAATCCTCAAAGTAATTACTGCCGTATAGAGCATTTTTGATCCCCATCTTGATGCGTTTGACAATACGGAACAAATGCTTACCGATCAGCGGAACACCCTTGAGTACGTTTCTCGTTACTTTTTTGGCGCTGAAATAGGCTTTCCCGCGGCGAATGTGTGCTAAAGTATTGGCAAAACGGCCTGTATTTTTGGCAATCGACATTTCATTTTCGTTGAGCACGATGATCAGACGCAGGTTTTTATCTACGTTGTTAAGTGCCTCATGCACCATACCGCCCGTAAATGCACCGTCACCGATGATTGCAATTGAATAAGCATCACTGCCCGAAAGCTTGTCAGTCATAGCAAAGCCGAGCGCTGCCGAGATTGAGGTGGAGCTATGCCCCGCACCGAACGGATCGTGCTCACTCTCGCTCCTTTTGGTAAAGCCCGAAAGTCCACCGCTTTGGCGCAGCGTATCAAATCGATCAAATCTACCGGTCAGAAGCTTATGTACGTAGCATTGGTGTCCGACGTCCCAGATAATATGATCCTTGGGCGAATCAAATACGCGGTGCAGCGCAACGGTCAGCTCGACAACGCCAAGATTTGACGCCAAGTGTCCACCGTTTTCTCTGACGCATTCGATCAAAAATTCTCGTATCTCCCGATTCAGGCAAAGCAATGCTTCCTGATCCAGCTTCTTGAGCTCATGCGGGCTGTTGATCTTGCCCAGATATTTATACTGTGTGCAGTCCTGCATGCGATGCCCTCCTCCCTTTGCGTTAACTTCTGTATTATAACACATATATACCGCAATTGCAAACGGTTTTTACGTTTTTTTCAAATATTTCACAAAATAATAGCACAAAACTTGCTTATATGCAGAGTAAAGATTGGTCTTAGGCACTGTTTTTTTCTGATTTCTCTTGCATTATTGCCCGTGCTGTGCTAAAATAGCGTAAATATTACGATTGGAGCACATTTATGGTTGAGGTAGTTGCAGCCCTGATTTGGGAGAAAGATAGATTTATGATATGTCAGCGTCCCGCGCATAAGGCGCGAGGTCTGCTTTGGGAATTCGTAGGCGGCAAGGTAGAGCCCAGAGAATCACATCAAGATGCACTTGTGCGCGAATGCCGCGAGGAGCTTGCTATCACGGTCAAGGTTGGATCGGTCTTTTGTGAGGTGACGCATACCTATCCCGACATTACGGTACATCTGACACTTTTCAATGCCACCATTGCGCAAGGCACACCGCAGCTTTTGGAGCATGCCGATATGCGTATGATCGCGCCTGCTGAAATCCCGCAATATGAATTCTGCCCTGCAGATGAGGAGATCCTTACGCTGATTATGAAGGAGCATGGCTGTGAGAGTTGAATACTATGATTATTTGCCCGAAGCGGCCAAACAAATACGCGTGAGTGTCTTTATGGAGGAGCAAGGCTTTCTTGAGGAATTTGACGAGCTTGATAACCTTGCCACACATCTTGTTCTGTTTGATGACACGATTCCAGTTGCCACCTGCCGCCTCTGGCAATCAGAGCACGGTTGGCATGTTGGCAGACTTGCAGTGATCAAATGCTATAGGGGCCAAGGAGTTGGTCAGATCATGCTGCAAAAGGCCGAGCAGCTCGTTATTTCACGTGGCGGCCACAGCATTTATCTGCATGCGCAATGCAGAGCCAAGACATTTTATGAAAAGTGCGGCTATCAGGCGTTTGGCAATATTGATTACGATGAGGGCGTGGAACACGTACACATGGTAAAGACTCCGGACAAAAAATCCGGATATTGACATCAAGCCCCAAATATGTTACAATTGTTACATCCGATCAATACTGACTTTCTATAAGGAGAAATTACATGACGAAAAATATTAAAATAGGGGTTTTAGGCGCGGGCACGTGGGGCATCGCATTGGCAAGGCTTTTGCAAAATGCAGGCCATGCGGTCACTGTCTGGTCTGCCATTGAACACGAAATAGACTATCTTGCAGCGAATGGATGCCATCCCCAATTTCCCGAATGCAAACTGCCCAAGCAGATTCAATATACCAAAGATATCAGCGTTGCTTGCTCTGACCGGGACATGATCGTGTTTGCTGTTCCCTCACCTTTCGTGCGTGCCACGGCAAGGCGCGCGTCCCCCTACGTTTCCGCTGGACAAATTGTAGTGGACGTAGCAAAAGGAATTGAAGAAAATACGTTTTGCACCATGTCGGAAATTATTGCAGAAGAATTGCAAAATCCCGAGATCAGAATCGTTGCGCTATCGGGACCTACGCATGCCGAAGAGGTGATCAAGGATCTTCCCACAGCAATCGTATCTGCTTGCAGTGATATTGAAGCCGCAAAGTACGTGCAAGGTGTATTCAATACGGATTTCTTCCGTGTATACACAAACAATGATATTCGCGGTGTGGAGCTTTGCGGTGCTTTGAAAAATATTATTGCGGTAGCCTGTGGCATTGCACATGGCATTGGCTGCGGTGATAATGCAAAAGCAGCGTTGATCACCCTTGGGATTGAAGAAATGTCTCGCCTTGGCCGAGCAATGGGATGCAAAGAGCAAACCTTCGCGGGCTTATCCGGAATCGGTGACCTGATCGTGACCGCAACCAGTATGCACAGCCGTAATTTCCAATGCGGCATCTTGCTCGGAAAAGGTGTTCCGATCCAAGAAGCTCTTTTGCAGGTCGGCATGGTAGTGGAAGGAATCAATACGTTACCCGCAGCCATCATGCTTGCCCAAAAGCATCATATACAAATGCCGATTATCGAAACGGTGAACGCAGTCGTTTCGGAAAAGATCGACGAATCCGAAATCATCCGTTTGCTGATGCCGGTGGATTGATCCGCAGCAAATGAACACGAAATAAAACCGATACCTCATTTTGAAGGTATCGGTTTTGCTTTATATAGCGGCAATTGCCATGGAGAGTGCCTTGACAGCTTGATCAAGCTCCATACTCGGTTCTGCGCTCTTTGCCTGCTCCGGCACATATGGGATATGGATAAAGCCCACTCTGGTTTGTGTGCTGTGATAGTGATGCAGAAGCGTATACAACAGATCATTGCAAACAAATCTTCCGGCACTGTACGACAATTCGCATGGTACACCTGCAGCGCGCACAGCACTCACCATGTTGCGCACGGGTAAGGTTGTATAATAGGATGCCGGAGCCCCCGATACGATGGGTTGACAAAGCGGTGCGTTACCGGCATTATCCGCAATCCTTGCATGCCGCAGATTGACACCGATCACCTCCGGTGTCACAGCCGTTCTGCCGCCTGCCTGACCTACACATAAAATGGCATCGGGTTGCAATTGCGCTGCCGCTTGCAGCACCTGTTCGGCAGCAAGTCCATACACGGTTGGTAGCTCTTTTTTGATCAGCTGCCACTCCCCTATCACGTCCGGCAGCTGCATGACTGCTTCGCGCGCAGGGTTAACGCTTTGACCGCCAAATGGGTCAAAGCCTGTGATCAACAGCTTTTTATTTCCGCATTTTGTGAACATAATTCAATCTCAATCCCCACAACACCGTAGTTCTTTTGCTTTTCGGCTGAATAATACTTTTCCATATCCTTCGGAGACGCGGTCGCAAGCTCGTGCGGCAAATAACCGCATTTGTCGAGCGGCAAGGATCGGTACAGCTGCTCAAAATCGGTAAAGACGTGCAGCTTTTTCACGGTACAGCTCAGCGTGCAGGAATCCTGTGTATTCGTGAAAACCAGCGTATCACCCACACAGATCTGCTTTCTTTTTTCATCCAACAACCGCAGCTCTATGGTTTTCGCTCCGCAGGCGATCATGGAAAACGGTTGCGGATGGAGATTCATGTAATGAATCATTCGTTTTTTCTCCTTATTGAGTTTCTAAGTCAATCAAGACTTTTTTCACCTTTGTTTTGACGTTTACGGCTTTGATTATGATCCAGCCGAAAGAATTGGAATAGGTTTCTTCATCGGTTTCATAAGCATTTTCGATAAAGTCTTCAAGGCTTTCGTCATTCTGTATTCTGACGGTAAACGTTGCAATGCCGTCTGTATCCCATCGCCACTTGACGGGTGCAAAGGTGTACGTACAGTCATCATATTTCGAAATTCTTTCGGGAATCATTGCATCATATCCGTGAAAACGAGAGTCGAACAGTATGTATTCCTTGCCGCACGCAGCGCACTTTACTTTAACAATTTCCGTTGCATCGAGCCTCTTGTATTCAAACTTTTCAAGAACTTCTTCCTCAAACAAGCCTTTCATTCCGTAAACGTAGGAAACGCCGTTTTCCCTTCCCATTCGAATGCGCTTGTATTTTTTGCAAAAAGCATCAAAATCCTTTTCGTATTCTTTTTCTTGTTCGGATCTCACGATCACGTTTTTATATCCTATGAAACGTTTTTCACCGCATACGCAAACCACGTCGCATTCGATCTCATCGCGTTTTTCCTTTGTGATGGAAAGTATGTTTTCTATGTATTTTGGTTTTATCATTTTTAAGTCCTTTCATCATCCGCAGGGGAAACGAGATATAATATTTCCTTACCTAACGACTCTGCATAATGTATTTCGTCTTTAACTGCTGCTCCAATATATCCATCAACGTTGACTACGAAAATCGCATCCGCAAGATCAATTTTCCTCTTATGAAGTTCCCCCAATAGTTGTTTTTCGTCATCCGTGAGTGGACGATTTATTACATGGGGATTAACACCAATTACAACATAGTGCTTTTCTAATGATAATCGTTCTGCAATTTCATACATTTCTTTTATGAACTTAAGCGATCCGCACAGCGTAACAATTTTTTCCCTCATTTGCTCATTTTCTCCCACCATTTATAGATCTTCGGCATTTTGCGGTTGATTTCGTTGCAGATACGTTGATATATTCCTTCATCGTATTTCTGCACGTGAATATCCAAACGCTTGGGTTTATAGGTCTGCATTTTTGTCTCACTGACACCTTTATAAATAATACCGCCAAAAATCTGAATGATATAAACATCGGTATAATAGAAAATACTGCCAAATCGGCTTTTTAACTCATACCTCTTTCCGCAATCGTCGGCAGTAAGCTCATCAAGTTCGCCCGCGAAGAAATGATAATCAATATTTTGCTCCCATTTTTCTCTGTTCGGATAAGCAATCGAGGCTACCACGTGAAAGGCGTTACCGTATTTATCCTTGGGGAAGGATATGAGTTCGATTCGGTCGGAAAATACTCTCTTATAATGAGGGAAATCCCCCTCAAATCCGTCCGCCTTAAGCTTTGCAACAACTTCACGCTCAAGAGCCTGATTCATTTTCTGTGCCTGTGTCATACGTTTCCCCTTTTCATGCGTTCACTTCCCCACCAATCGGGTACAAGATCGCCCAGCTTGACAGTGGCAAGCGTTTCAAGATCGGTCAGTATTTCGATGTCGGGGCTGCACGGGTCAAGCTGCATCAGCATCTCGCGGCAAGCTCCGCAGGGTGAACCGACACGCCCGTCTGTCATCACGCAGACCAGACCCACGATACGGCTCTCACCGTTTGTGATCATATTCGCAATCGCATTTCTCTCGGCGCACATGCCAAGCCCAGAGCAGGTATCTATGCAAACGCCTGTATATACGTTTCCCTGATCGGTCAAAATAGCTGCAGCCACACCGCCTGCGTCCACAAATGGTGACAGCACGCGCGGGTTGAGCTTTTGCTTTGCTGCGTCGTATAATTCGCACCAGATAGTTTTGTTCATCTTTTATCTCCTTTACGAAGGATCATCCGCAAACCACGTGCGGTTGTCATATTCAAAATAATCGTTTACCCAAGCAAGTCCTAACGATACCGCTGCCTGCTCCTGTATGCCCGTAAGCTCCAAACCGTTTTCAATCGGTGTAATGTGACAATTTTCAAAAGCCCCCAGCGTCATTTGCATCTCATCGCGCACAAACTCACAACACACATAGTCCTCTCCCGAACAATCGCTGACTTTACAATCAGCAAGCGGTTCTATGACAGCGCGTACCGTCTGCCCCGCCTTGATTGCACCGTATATGCGATAGCAGGCCACCAAGGGCTTGTCCTTACATGGTGGATGATCATAGGTGATCTTCACGGGAAGATAGTTGATCGGCTGCCCGTCCACGTAAATATTCAACTCACCAAACGGAGTTAGCAAGGTCCTGTATTGCTTGTATTCTTCTAAAATACGGTTTGCCCACCTTGTTGCTTCATTCTCCAGACTCCTGTCGCTTCTGCTCTTTTCCTCATCAAAAAACCATTGAAAATAGTGCGAAAGCTCGTGCAGCAGTGAAAACATGACGTTCTCAATTTCAAACCGCTCGCTCACCTGTCCCGCTACGTATATCTCGGGATACAGCTTTTTCTTGGGATATACTTCTTCATTATCATAAAACACACCGTAGTAAACGTGTCCGTCACGCTCGGAGCGATATTTGGGGTGATTTGTGATAATGACGTTGCACCTGATCGGAAAAACATACTTGCAGCGCAGATACTTGATCAGATCCTCTACATTTGTCTTCAGATCCGCATCGAGCCCGTCCGCATAACGCACGCGAATGCCGATCGCTTTGGCGTACCCTCGGCATTGATCTCTTTGCTCTCTGCCAATCCATAAATCGGGAAACTGCACACTCATATAGAATTTTCCTCCCCGCTCATACAGCGTTGTTCGAGCTCCCTGACCGCACTTTTTATTGTGCCGTCGATCCTGGGCTCGCAAAAACGACGAATATGTTCCGGAATTTCTTTATAGTAGGCTTGGGCAATGCCGCCGGCTATGCAAGCCTGCGTGTCTGCATCTCCCCCAAGAGAAACGGCAAGACGCACGGCACTCTCGTAGTCGACAGACTCCAAAAAAGCAATAATTGCAGGAGGCACGCTGTACGAGCTTCTGCTACCAAACACGTGAGTTTCTCGAATGGTTTGCAATGGAATTGACAGCTGATATTTATACTCTTTTTCCAAATATGCTTTGATCTCTTGCTTGCTCTTTCCTTGACGAGCCAAAAAGATGGCCGATGCGACCGCCAGAGCTCCGCGGTTTGCCTCTTTGTGATTATGCGTAGGTATGCAGCTGGCTCTGACCTGAAGGTGAACTTGTTCAAGCGTCCTGTAAGCATATGCGATCGGTATGACACGCATAGCAGCACCGTTTGCATAACTGCGCCCATTTTTTGCATAGGGGTTCCGCGCCCAAGCGGCAAACATATTACCAAAGCCCGCATATGGGAAATATGCATAATACTGCCTGTACTGCGCGGCATATTCCTTTGCCCTTGCACGAATCTGTGATCTTTTGATCTCATTGGGATTTTGCAGAATGGCACGGCAAACCGCAGCGATCAAAACACTGTCATCTGTAAAGGTACTCTCCGATTCAAACACAAAATCGTACGCCTTGGTGCAGTGTACTTCATAATAAGATCCGATCACGTCCCCGTATAATGCTCCGCGCATCCGCTCACCCCCCTTTTTTCTTTATTTTACCACATCTTTTGTGACTTTGCAAGCAGGTCTTGCAGATTTGGCAAAACCGTGCTATAATGAAGAAAATAACCCATGGAGGTGTGCCCATGACAGAGCATGAGAATATCGCAAATGCCCAAGCCTTAACAGACGGTATCAAACGTGCTGATTGTGCAAAAGCTGTCGATACTTCAAATAAACTATTGGACGCGATAGAACGTAACATTTCAGAAAAGCTTGATGCGCAACAATTAGCCAAATCTCTCATCGCGCTGTCGGGTTACATTCAAGCCCTGCTGACGGTGTACAAAAATGAAAAGTATGAAAACACGTTCGGAATGGCAGTTGCTTTTCATTTGAATATTCGAACTATAAAGCTGTTGCAAAGAGATAAAAGCGATGATGTAGCCAAAGATTTTATAGTGTCCGCCATTTCTCAGATACCCGTGACAAATACAACGCTTGCGCTTTGGAATGACAGCGTTTTAAGATATTTCGGACTTCGCGTTGAGAAAAAGGTAAAGCAAGCTCTCAAGGCGATGTATCTCTACGACCAACTGTTAGGTAGCGGGATAAGCGATCTGCTTCTCAAAAGCACACACGATAAGGTTGAGAAAAAGCTGAAGCCCTTCAATGACGTAGGCTTAGATGCGCTGTCAAACAAGATTCTTGCTTACTATTCTTGTAAAACGGGAAATGAGAAGAAACGCTTTTTAACGGACATCGAGCAAGTAATCGAAAATACAGATATAATCAAGAGTGTTAATAGCTTCTTGGATGAGTGATTGTTTGAAAGGTTAATAAGATGAACTTAACTTATGATATGATAACCAAGCTTAAATCTGTCGGCTTTACATTTGAGCAGTATGAACACCTTTTCTCTCCCGGCATGACTTATTACTACAATGGTGGCGAATATACGATAGGCGGCGCTTGGGATGGCAGACCTTGCTCTAAGAACGATCAAAAAGTTGCTTGGGAAGGAAATTGGCTCCCCGGAGAGGGAGATTTGGCGAGATGGTTGGATCTGACTAATCACAATATCGAAATCAAATACGAGGATTCTTATTATCACGGAAAGGCAACTGATGAAATTGGTAATGTATTTGAAGGCGGTGGCGCTGATTTGCTTTCCTGTTTGTATAAAATGATCTACAAGATTTGCAAAGAATCCAAAGGAACTGTCAAGCCGGAAAACATTCTGATGTTGGAAGTTGAAGAATGATTTGCTGAATTGCTACGGAGAACTACTACGATGATTAACGAAATTATAGAATTACTGCCTTCTACCGATCTGAAGGCCAAGATCAAAGAAACAAATTTTCGGTTCAATGAAAACGAGCTGCTGCAAATGATATACAGATACGTCCCCACGCTTGATGCACGCATCGATATGTTGGAACGCTTTTCGGGCATTGCTGCGCCCGAAGTCTCGGCCTTGGCTAAGGTATACATTGAATATGAGCAAAGAAAGCTCAAGCAGTTCACGGACGACACAGAAGGGTTTATCTTTGAGCTTTGCATCAAAGAAACTCCCGATTCATACGAGGAAAAATATCTTTGCTCGTCATATCACGCAGCCCTTGCTTGCATTGACCGTTTTTATGAGGAATACGCAGATATAAACGTAAAAGAAACGGAAAGGACAAGATATAGAATCCTGAAGCGCAAGATCTTTTCGGGACGTGATGGCTTTGAGGAGGATACCTATGGCGAATGTATGCTTGGCCCCGGTAAGGCGGTGAAAACCATATGGCTTTACAAGGATCCGACCGAGTGTGATCTGGATGTGATGTGCTCGGAGTGCAAGGAAATTTGCCCCTGTCGATGTGATAAGGTGGGATTTCCTTGTTTTGTGCGAAACTATGCGCTTGTGAAATACCAAGACTATGAAGGGCAGGATCGATACGGTATAAATATTTGTTGGTGTGAATGCGAAGGCATGGCACATGAGCTTTACGTGGTTCCGCTGCGTGCAGCCGAAATACGTGAGCATCGCTTTGATACCAAATATTTTGATTTTGACCACGTGCATATAGAACTTCCGCTCGCCACGCTTGCATCCCCGGATGAACTGGATGATACCATGAGGAAAAACTACTTTGATTTCGTGTCGTATTGGAGTTTGCGAACGCAATCAAGTGACGAAAACGGGATCGCAAAATGCGACGAGTGCGGCAGCGAATATCTTGCAGCAACCTCCAAAATGGCATCGCTTTGCCCCGAATGTGCGCATGTTCTGTACGGATATGAAAACTGCGACCACGTATTCAAGGACGGCAAATGTACGCTGTGCCTTTGGGATGGTAGCCGGAGCAATTATATTATATCATTAAAGCAAGACAAAGAAAATAACTGAAATAATATGAACTATTACAGAATTTCAAAATACGATTCCCAATATCGAGTGAATGGGATTTATCAAAAAGACGAATGGACATCAATATACGACATCGGGAAGGTATTTGACGGAACGGCATTCACCGAGGATGAATATTACAAAGTAGAGCAATCCTATGTCGATTTTGTACTTGGAGTGTGTAATCTTCAAGGAATCGACCATTTGATGATAACTGATCTTGAAAACCACAACAAATTACATTGGACAAACGGACAGAAGCTTAACGCTCATCAAAGCGGAGAGTTTATAAAACTGTGTCTCCGTGAAGAAATATGGGGGCGGTTGGTTTCAAAAGGCTTTGTTTTTGAAACGGGATATGAATACTATATTCATATCGGTTGTGAGCTTGGTTTGAATGAGATAGAACAACTTGCCCATCACAACAATCTGTTCGTTGAAGAATGGGAGAAATATTAGATTAAAAGGAGTATGTATTTATGCTTCAGATAGTTGATAGAGATTTGATGATCCACGAGGTTCCTCTCGAAAAGATCTGTATTAGCGAAGGATCCATTAAGATAGTAATTGATGACATCACAGAAAAGCGCAAGAACATTATTTTCAAACCTTACCAAGCAGTGAAAATTACTACTTTCGATTGTGCTGATTTGTCGTTTGTGGATTCTTGTCCCGATATGTATGCATCAGGCACATACAAGCGTTATTTGTTGGAGGAAACGGAATCGTCTTGGATTCGAATATTAAAAGAATCTCTTGCTGATACGGATGATGATTTTCTGAGTAAGTCAAGACACTTTATTTTGCATTTGGGAGACAATCTTGTTGAGATTGTTGCTTGGAATGTTAATATATCTGGGGAGATTATTTGATGATGAAAAATCTATTCTCCAAAAACCCATCAAGCAAGTCTTGAGGCGTTGACTGCAATACATCCGGGCAAGAGAAAAGTATTGAACGGGTTACATTGCGGCTAAAAGAACCAAGATTTTGCGGAATTTCGATAGAGTCGAAGAATAAATTTCACGTCCACTTAGTGCTTCCCTGCAAAATGCCTAAAAATTCCGACAAATATCACCAAAAAATTGAGCGAAAAAAAATAAAAATATTTCGAAAAAGGTATTGACTTTTACTTTTGTTTGTGCTAAAATATACAGGCCGTCAGGGAGCAACAGTTCTCATAGACGCATCTGGGTGTGGCGCAGCTGGTAGCGCGCTACCTTGGGGTGGTAGAGGCCGCAAGTTCAAGTCTTGTCACTCAGACCAGTGTGAGTGTCCATAAGGGCACTCACATTTTTTATAGGCATCGCGACTTTGACCGCCTGCCTTGCACCAAACGGTGCAAGGATGTGGCAATTTTGTCAATAGCGATGCCTATTTTTTCGATAAATTCTTAAAATAGCGCGTTTTCGCAATAAACATAACGGGCTTGTTCTTCCCTGCTTTCGGGGTTGAACAAGCCCATTTTTCGCCTTTGACCACTTGCGGAGATTTTCACCTCATTTTCGGCCGATTTTTGATGCTTTAAAGCGGTAATTGCAA
>JAFTLD010000088.1 GCA_017452945.1 Clostridia bacterium
CGGCGCCACCTTCCCCAGCGGGGAAGGCTCATTTACACAACCGTTTGGGCTTGTTTTTCTGTTTGGGTGACAGATTTTGGGTTATCGCTACCGTATTGCTCTTTTGAAAGACCCGGTTACTTGCAACAAAGCCTTCCCCGCTGGGGAAGGTGGCGCGTAGCGACGGATGAGGTCACCACACGGACGCTCTTTCACGTCTTACTTCTACAAAAAACAGCAGGAATCTGTTCGTGCTTGAACAAATCCCTGCTATTTTACCGCTAATTCACCAGCCCCATCGGGCTTTGCTTTTTTGTGCGATCAATGATCGCTCCGATTGACTGATCCTTCCGTCGGCATGTCAACCGCGACGCACACCGCAATGATATGCGCGGGCTTATACGGCCTTAATTTTGCCGCGCAAGCCGAAAGCGTGGATCCCGTGGTGACCACGTCGTCCACCAAGATCACGCACTTGCCCCTCAGGTCGGTGCAATGCTCGGGAACGGCTTCAAAGGCCGAAAAAGCATTTTTTCTTCTTTGCTCCTGCCCCAGCATCTTTTGCACGCGTCCACCCGTGCGGCGGATCATACAAAGGGGTTTGGGTATATCCAGCTCACGCGCCAAAGCCATGCAAAGGCCTTGGGATTGATCGAAGCCGCGCTCACGCGCTGCTTTTTTGGAGCGAGGCGCCCAAACAAGCACGGTGTTTTCGGGTGTTTGCCCCAAAAGTAACAGTTGCTTTCGGATAGCCGGTGCCAGCTCAGCTGCCAAAAACGCCTGTAATTCTGCACTTTCCTTATCCTTGAGCTTGAAGATCAGACGGTTTCCCACGCCCGAACGCTTTGCCGGCTCGTATTCCACCAGCTTGATCAAGGTATCGATCCCGTGCCTTGGCATGGTGTTGACCGGATTTGTGCAATCCGAAACGGGATAGGAGCAGCAATGGCAAAGTGCATTCTTTTGCACATCCCATTGGACCAAACACGGCTTGCATAAAGCACGCGGCTCTTGTCTGTCCGCGCCATCCAAGAGCTCTCCGCAAGCAGCGCATCTCGGTGGAAACAGCAATCTGCGCAGTAAATGCATTCTCATGCCTCCACCTCAGTACGCAAACGTTGCGCAAGCCCCGTATAGCGCATGGATTGGCGGTTATTGGCCACCATTTGTGCCACAACCTCTTCTCTGCCTACGAAAATGACCATATTCTGCGCACGCGTGACCGCGGTGTAAAGCAAATTACGCGTCAACAGCATGGGCGGCGCTGCGTACATCGGCACGATCACGATGGGATACTCACTTCCCTGACTCTTATGCACCGTGATGGCATACGCATGCTCAAGATCCTCCAAAGACGAGAAGTCATATTCCACCAAACGGTCATCAAATTCGATCTCCATAACGCGGTCGGATAGGTAAATCCGACGGATCACGCCCATGTCACCGTTGAAAATACCGCTGCCCTGTGTACCGTCGGTCTTTTCCCAAACAATATCATAATTATTCTTGACCTGCATGACGCGGTCACCTTCGCGAAACACGCTGTCACGGAAAGTATATTCACGCTTGCCCTGCGCGGGCGGATTCATGCGACTTTGCAGCAGCAGATTCAAATGATCGGTACCGCCCTCACCTCGACGCGATGGCGTGATAATCTGTGTACCCGTTCTCGCCATTTCTCCATATGTACGGGGAAGACGAGTCTGATACAGATCTGCAATGGTTGCCGCGATCTCTGCATCGGTTCTGCGCGGCAGGAAGAAAAAGTCGTTGTTCTTGACGCTCAGATCGGGCATTTGCCCTTTATTGATGGCGTGCGCGTTGGTCACGATCAGCGACTGTTGTGCCTGGCGGAAGATTTCATCCAAGCAAACCGTAGAAAAGCGTCCGCTCTCAATCAGATCGTGCAGCACGTATCCGGCACCAACGCTTGGCAACTGATCGGCATCTCCGATCAAAATAAATCTCGCGCCCGGCTTAACCGCCTTGAGCAGGTGGCACGCAAGTGCATTGTCCACCATGGAAGCCTCATCCACAATGATCACGTTTTCATCCAGCAGATCCTGCTGGTTTTTTCTGAATTTGCCGCCCTCCTCATCGCCCGAAAATTCCATTTCAAGCAAACGGTGAATGGTTTTCGCCTCTGTCTGGGTCGATTCGGACAATCTCTTAGCTGCTCTTCCCGTAGGTGCAGCAAGAGCAACCTTATGCCCCATACCTTGAAAAATATCGATCAGTGCGCGCACAACCGTGGTCTTACCGGTACCCGGGCCGCCCGTCAATATCATAACACCGCTCTCCAAGGCCGCATAAATGGCCTTTTTTTGCATGGTGGCATATTGCATGCCGCTCTTGCGCTCCTCATTGCGGATAAATGCATGCACGTCCCCCGCATCGATCGCGGGACACAGCTTATCAAGCAGCACCAGCTTCTCGGCTATATACACCTCCTGGGCATACACGCGCGAATCATACAGATACTGCGTACCGTCAAACATGGAATAACACACGCGGTTATCACCAAGCAATCGACTGACCGCTGCATCGGTTTTCTGCTCATCGGTACCAAGCAAACGCGCGGCACCTGCAACCAGCTTGTCACGCGGCAGGCAAACGTGTCCGTTTTGTGCGCTGTTGGAGCGCAGCATATACAAAATCCCGCTCTTGATGCGCTCCTCGTGATCCCCTGCCATGCCAAGGCTTTGCGCCATGGCATCAGCGCGCTCAAAGCCAACGCCTTCAATCTCATTACACAGGCGATACGGGTTGGCACGTGCAATATCCACGGCTGCACTGCCCCATTGCTTATAAATGCGCACGGTCAAGGCCGCACCGAAATAATCTCTGAAAAACATCATGGCACTGCGGATTCCGGACTTTTCATTGAAATCCTTGCCGATCTCCTTGGCCTTTTTGAGCGTAATGCCCGAGATCTCGGCCAACCATTCGGGATGGTTTTCCATGATCTCCAGTGTTTCCTCTCCAAAGCGATCCACGATCTTTTTGGCAGTTTTGGGGCCTACACCCTTAATTGAACCGGAAGCCAGATAGCGCAGAATGGCAGATGCGTCCGCAGGCATTTCGCGCTCATAGGATTCCACGCGGAACTGCGTACCGTATTTGGGATTATGCACCCACTTTCCCCACGCATTGATACGGTCGCCCTCTGCTATATACGGCATTGTGCCTACGATTGTGATCAGGTCATCGTCATCCGTACCAAAATCGCAAATGGCATAGCCGTTTTCCTCATTGGAGTAGATCACGTGCTCCACACTACCCGAAAGCTTGACAAGTCCGCGCTCATCAATCTCAGCATCCTGAATCAGCTCCTTATTCTCCTGCATTTTGCATCTCCTTTCCCCGTTTTTTATGAAATAATCCTGAACTCAGCTCCGTATCTTGCAAGCAGTTCCAACACACTTTCGTGCAAAACGCCCTCACGTCCGACGCATCCGTTCATTAAGGAGATATCGATCAGCACGATAATGCGCCGCATCCCCTTACGAAAAAATGCGGAATGTGCCTCATGCAACAGCACGTCAAGCATTTCCGCATCTTTTTCATTTCTGAGTTCTATGGCAGCCACCACTTGTCCCGATGAGAAAAACGCCTCTACGGGGAATTTGATGGCACACCACAGCCCGAATACCGCTAACAGCGACACTGCCACCGAAAGCAAGGTATATAACGTATCCATTTCATCACCCCCGCACAGTATATGTGCGAAAGGCGTCATGTGTTAGCTCAACAGCTCTGCTGCCAGTACGGGAGCCAGATCCTTTGCCTCCCAAGGAGCGTCCACGTCTTCTCTGCCCATATGACCGTAAGCGGCAACTGCCGAGTAGATCGGTCTGCGCAGATCAAAGCGCTTGATGATAGCTGCGGGACGCAGGTCAACGTGACGCAGCACCGCCTCGGAGATCTTCTCCTCGTCTACCTTGGCAGTACCGAAGGTATCGATCATAACAGAAACGGGCTTTGCAACACCAATTGCGTAAGCAACCTGTACCTCACACTGATCAGCAAGGCCTGCAGCAACCACGTTCTTTGCAATGTATCTTGCCGCATAAGAAGCGGAACGGTCAACCTTTGTGGGATCCTTGCCGGAGAATGCACCGCCGCCGTGACGCGCATATCCACCGTATGTATCCACGATGATCTTTCTGCCTGTAAGACCGGTATCACCTGCAGGACCGCCAATGACGAATCTGCCGGTGGGGTTGACGTAGATCTTAGTATCTTCATCAATCAGATGTGCGGGTACGATGGGCTCGATGACGTGCTTGATCATATCTGCACGGATCTGCTCAACCTCTACCTCGGGGCTGTGTTGGGTGGAAATGACCAGCGCATCCACGCGAACGGGCTTGCCGTCGTGATATTCCACGGTCACCTGAGTCTTACCGTCGGGACGCAGATAGGTCAACATGCCGTTCTTGCGCACCTCGGTCAGACGGAGTGCCATTTTGTGTGCCAAAGAAATAGGCAGGGGCATCAGCTCCTCGGTTTCGTTGCAAGCATAGCCGAACATCAGGCCCTGGTCACCTGCACCGGTGTCCAGACCGTCGGTATCCACGCCAGCCTTTGCCTCCAGAGACTTATCAACGCCCATAGCGATATCGGGGCTCTGCTCGTGGATCGAGTTGATCACAGCACAGCTGTCGCAGTCAAAGCCATACTTTGCGCGGTCATAGCCGATCTCGCGCACGGTTTCTCTGACGATGCTCTGAATATCCACGTATGCAGAAGTGGTGATCTCACCCATAACGCACACAAGACCTGTGGTTACAAAGGTCTCACAGGCAACACGTGCCATCGGGTCTGCTGCCAGCATGCTGTCCAGCACGGCGTCGGAAATCTTGTCACAAATTTTATCGGGATGTCCTTCGGTTACGGATTCGCTTGTAAACAGTACTTTTTTCATGTCAATTCCCTCTTTTTTATATCAATTCTTTATTTTTTCAGATCAAAACGTTCAGCCATTCAATGCCGCTTGAAATGCCAAAGCAGATCAAGGACACGATCACACCTGCGATCATGACGCCAAGCAATGCCGAGAGCATGGCTTTCCAGAAATTCATGCGAATGGTGGCAGCCACCAGCGAGCCTGTCCACGCGCCCGTCATGGGCAGCGGAACAGCGATAAACAGACAAACGCCCCAAAAACCGTAGCGTTGGATCTTGTCCGTGTTCTTTTCCGCCTTGCTGCGTACCCATGCGGCAACCGCACGCACAAATTTTACGGGCATTTTCTCCATCCATGCAAGCACTTGGCGGATCAGCAGCAAAATGAACGGCACGGGGATCATGTTTCCCACAACAGCCAAAATATAGGTCAGCCACCAAGGTGTTTGGGGCTCGGTAAACCAACCAATCGGGATTGCACCGCGCAGCTCGATGACGGGAACCATGGAGCAAAGCACAATGCCAAGCTCCTTGCCACCGCTCATCAGAAAATCGATGAGCGTTTGTTTGATTTCTTCCATATATTACTCCAAGTAAAATATCATTCTTTCGCCCACAGATTGACAAACCACTCAGCTTCTCCGCCCAGAATGACAAAGAACAGAATCAGCGAGGCAGCCACCAAAGCAAGGCCTGCCACCGTGATCAACACGTTGGTTCTCTTATCTGCAGTCGTTTTGGTTTCCATCTTTGCGCCTGCAATCTTAACGCGTGCATAGCGCAGCGCAATGGAAACGGGTTTATAAAGGATCATCACCAATGCGGCATTGAGCACCGCCTTGGTCAGATTAAAAGGCAAAATTAATGTGGGGAGCATTTTTGCAACCACAGCAACCGTAACTCCCTGTGTATACAGTGGTACGACCAGCAAATTCATGCAAAGCATGATGGCCGTCATGCTGAAAACAGCGGACACAAGCGCGATCACAGCGCCAAGCAGGTCACGGCGGAAGCGATAGATCAGCGCAGCAACCACGGCAAACGAAGCCGAGGACACAAAATCCATCAAAAGGCCGTAAGGGCCGGTATCCCCTATCGTAATAAATTCAAGCAGAGCCGTGACAGCAGAAATGATAACTGCGGCCAAGGGCCCGAACAAAAGACCACCGATCGTGATGATGGCGTCCTTGATATCAAACGTCAAAAATCCAACGTTGATGCGAAACAGCGGCATGACCGCAAATGCGAGTGTGCAAAACAGCGCGATCATAACCATGCGCAAAATTTTATCCTTTGCGCTCATTCTGACATTATTTTTCATAAAAAATCCCCCTTTGATACGTGGGGAAAAGACAATTTGTCTGCGTGCAGACTCTTTTATTCTTTCCCATCCGGACTATCATGCGCAAGCGAAACGCTTACGCGTACACCGTCGGTCAAGGAATCTCACCTTGTCGGCCTTTGCATAAAGGTTTGCAGACTCTCCCCGCTTGGGACTCACTGCCGGTATGGAATTTCACCAATTCTCAAAAATAATCAAAATAAAAACATGGGGGATGGGATGAAACTCATCCCATCCCCCGAAAATGTTACGTCAAACTATGATCGTAAATTACTCGATGATAGAAGAAACGACGCCGGAACCAACGGTTCTGCCACCCTCACGGATAGCGAAACGCAGACCCTCTTCGCAAGCGATGGGGGTGATCAGCTCAACAGTCATATCAACGTTATCACCGGGGCGGCACATCTCAACGCCTGCAGGCAGGGAGATAACGCCGGTAACGTCGGTGGTTCTGAAGTAGAACTGAGGTCTGTAACCAGCCAGGAAGGGCTTCTTACGGCCGCCTTCCTTCTCGGTCAGAACGTATACGTGGCCAACGAACTTGGTGTGGGGGTTAACGGAACCGGGCTTAGCCAGAACCTGACCTCTTTCGATGCCGTCCTTAGCAACGCCACGGAGCAGAGCACCAATGTTGTCACCAGCCTCTGCCTGGGGCAGCAGCTTGTGGAACATCTCAACACCGGTAACGGTGGTGGAAGTTCTCTCGTCGGACAGACCAACGATCTCAACAACGTCACCAACCTTGATGGTACCTCTCTCAACTCTACCGGTAGCAACAGTACCACGGCCGGAGATGGAGAA
>JAFTLD010000089.1 GCA_017452945.1 Clostridia bacterium
CTGCGTCAAAACTGCGTAGCACCCGCCGGCGAATGCATTTTTGATAGATTTTGTGAAAGGGAACCGAAGCAAGATACCAATCTTGCGAGGTGAGCTTTGGCAAAAGATGCGAAAATGCATCGTCGTCGGGCAATTCGGTTCGGCTCCCGTTCGGCTAAATAAAGATCTGCAAAATCCTTGGGATACAAAATTCGCATATCATATGCACAATCCAAGGGGCGCAGGGCGTTCAGATCCGGCAAAAAATACTCTGCCATGAAGCAGATCTTTTGCCCATACGGCAAAAGCGCCTCATTGAGCACGTGCAGATCCGGGGTTTGGAAGCAATACTCAATATTTCTTTCAGAGATATATGCCTCTGTAATTTCTCGCAATTCGGGAGATGTGGACGCAACGATATTATTGCCGTAAGACGTTAATTGGCAGGAGAACGGAAGCTTCAAATATGCCCTGGAGCCTTCACTTTCGCGCGAAGTGACGATTACGTTCTCGCTTTTTTCGAAATCAGCGGGATCTGCGCACAGATCAATGGCGGATTGCTTCATGGCAATCTTCAAAATATCTTGGTTGGTCATATTCCCCATCATCCCCTTAATATTTTCTCCATCGGTTTGCCCTTTGCAAGCTCGTCCACCAGCTTGTCGAGATAGCGCATCTCGCGCATCAGATCCTCCCCGACAGTTTCCACGCGCACACCGCAAACAACGCCCGTGATCAACGTGCGATGCGGGTTGAGCGCGGGAGCCTGACGGAAGAAATCACCGTAGGTCAGCTCGGAACCAAGGGCGTCTTCTATCTCATTGGCCGAGTATCCGGTCAGCCAGGCTGTGACCTGCAGCACCTCGGCACGTGTTCTGCCCTTTTTCTCCACCTTTGCAATCAGCAGCGGATAAACTTTGGAAAAACTCATGTTATAGATCTTTTCATTTCCCATATCATACAGTTCCTTCAAGATGATAATTTATATCTTATTATAGCACAGCTCTGCTGCATCTGTCAATCTTTCTTTATTCTCGGAAAAAGTGAGTATACTCCCTTTTGAATATTCGGGCATATTCGTGCATACAAATTACGTAAGTAAGCGTTTGAGGTGTATTATGAAAAAATCGATCGGACTTTGGCAGCTGGCAGGCTTTGCGGTGACCTCACTTGGCGGAACAATCTTGCATTTTTTGTACGAATGGTTGGGCAAATCCATATGGATCGCGCCTTTTTCGGGTGTCAATGAATCCACTTGGGAGCACATGAAGCTGCTTTTCTGGCCTATGCTTGTGTTTGCGATCGTGCAAAGCTTTTTCTTTGGCGACCGTAAGGATTTTTGGTGCATAAAGCTGCGCGGTGTGTTTTTGGGGCTTGCATGTATTCCCGTGCTGTTTTATACCTATAACGGTGTGATCGGGAAATCCCCCGATTGGCTCAATATCTCCATTTTCTTTGTTGCCGCAGCAATTGCGTATATATATGAAGCGCGGCTCTTTTTGGCAAACAAGCAGACCTGCAGATCCCCAAAATTGGCCATTGCAGCGCTTGTTCTGATTGCTCTATGCTTTGCGGTGTTTACCTTCATTCCTCCCAAGCTCGGTATTTTTATGGATCCGACATCCCAAAGCTTCGGGATCACGTTCAATCGCCTCGGCACGTTGATTGCCGAGGCGACTTTTGATTATTCAGCGGCCTTAAAATTGTAGATTGGCTTGATCCTGCAGATAATCTCTGCCGTAGGCCCGATGTTCTCCACGATCTCATCCATGCTTTTGTAGGCCATAGGCGACTCGTCCAAGGTGTCGGGTACGACACAGGTGGAGTAGATGCCCGCCATCTCTGCCTCGTACTCTGCCATGGTCAGCTTCTCAAAGGCGGCGGAACGTGACAAGAGGCGGCCTGCACCGTGCGGTGCGGAGCAGTTCCAATCCTCGTTGCCCTTTCCGATGCAGATCAAGCTACCGTCACGCATGTTGATCGGGATCAGCAGCTTCTCACCCGCCTTGGCAGACACCGCGCCTTTGCGCAGGATCATCTCGTCCACGTCAACGTAATTGTGGATGGTCTGGAAGGTCTCAATTGCCGTCCAACCGCACCGCTCCAGAATGATTTCTGCCATTTTTGCGCGGTTACGTACGGCAAATTTCTGACAAATATCCACGTCATGCAAGTAATCCTCCATAAACGAGCCGTACAAAAAGCACAGATCTGCAGGCAGCGTGGGCTCTTTTGCGTGGAATGCCTTCTCAATCTCCTTGAGCTTTGCCTGAATCTCACTTCTTCTTCCCTGCTCCTTATAGGTGCGGATGATCTCCTCGCGCGCCTTGAAATACTCCTCCTTGCCTACGTTCAGATCTACCGCGATCTGCTGATAATAGTCCGCGACCTGCTTGCCGAGATTGCGGCTGCCCGAGTGGATGACCAAGTATTTTCCGCCCTGATCGTCCACGTCGATCTCAATGAAGTGATTGCCGCCGCCCAGCGTGCCGAGGCTGCGTTCCAATCGCTTTGAATCCCTCAAATATCTATAGCAGCGCAGCTGCGTCAGATCAAATCGCTCCTGTCTGCCCTCCCAGACCTTCATGCCGCTGGGAATATAGTGGGCGGCCTCATCCAGCTTTTCAAAATCAATATCAATATTGCCAAGGTATACGGTATACATACCGCAACCGATATCCACGCCCACCATAGCGGGTACGATCTTATCGGTCACAGTCATGGTCGTGCCGATGGTGCTGCCTTTGCCTGCGTGTACGTCGGGCATGATTCTGATTTTTGCATCGGCAAAAGCATGCGTATCGCAAACCGCCTTGATCTGCTCACGTGCACCGTCGTCAATCGTGGTGGCAAAGCACTTGGCGGTGTTATACGTTCCGATGATCTCTGTCATGATCATTCACTCCTTTCTTGTGTTTGGTTTATCTGCTCTCTTGCAATACGTAAGGCAGATGCGTATCAAAGTCCAGCTCAATGATGGGTGTAGGCATTTGTTTGTGCGCCAAATCGGTCATGGGAACGGCAATGACTTCAAAGCGGAATGCGCGGTCGGGTTGGTAGCAATCCTTTGCACTGATGGAAATGCGGTTTTCGGTCCGCTCGAAATTCGGCCACCTTACCACCTCGCCGCACACGTGATACCAACCGTTATACCAGATCGTACCGTCTGCTTCACGCTCCCCCGTGACGTCAAAGACTTCTACCGGCTTTCGGGGATCGATGCCAAGTGAGTGCAAAAAATCGGTCACGGTGTTGGGTACGGTCAGAATTGCCTTATCAAAGTTCTGACACCCCGAGCAGGTACAGCCCTCGCTCGTGGTAGGCACGTCGGAGCGCTCGTAAAAGGCACGCGTGCGCTCGACGTCCACGTCAATGATAAAATCGGCTAAATGAAATAACATAATAATCTCCATGCCTCCCTTACGATCTCAAAACGGTTGTCAGCTGCGAGAGGATATCTCCGCTGCCGTTCAACGTGATATTGCCCACGTTCTCGCAGATACGCTCCACGTATTCCAGCTCCTTGAGCTTGTAAAGCGTTTTGTTTTCATCCATCAGCTTTGCCGTGTTCAACAAGGATCTTGTGGATGCGACCTCCTCGCGGCGCGTGATAACGTTTGCCTGTGCGCGCTTTTCGGCAACCAGCACGGTGTTCATGATCTCACGGATCTCACCGGGCAGGATGATATCCTTGACGTCGGCATCCGTGATTTTTACGAACAGCTCTTTTTCCTTATCCTTCAGTTTTTCGAATACAAATTCGGACATTTGTGCCTTGTTTTCCAAGATCTCGTCCAGCTTGTGCTTGCCAACGTAATCGCGCAAGGCAAGCTGCGCTGCCACGTGAAGCTGCTCTGCATAATCATCGATCTCGGTCAGGATCCTGACGCAATCAATAATGCGATAATTGCAGACAAAATTGATGCGCAGCGTCACCTTATCGGCTGTCAGCATTTCCTGCCCGGTGATATCCATTTTGGTCAGACGCGTATCCACAAGCTCTGCATGAACTTTAACAGACGTATTCCAGAAATAATAAGTACCTGCATCCAAAATCCGCTCCAGCTTCTGATCAAAATACAGCCGTGCCTTTTGATAATCGGCAACCTCAATTTTGGTATAGAATACTTGAGGAATCTTGGAAAAGATATACTCCGGAACGGATTCATCCACAACAGGCGTGGAGATATCCACCATGACGAAATCGTGCTGATCGACAAAATTCCAGAATGCGTGCTTGCCTAAGCCCAGCACCGAGTTGAATTTGCCGTTTACGTAGTGCAGCGCGAGCTGCTGATCGCCCACCTCCACGCAGGCCGTATGGGAAGCTACGTTTTTGTCCGCAAGCAGAGTTTGAAGCGTGCATTTGAAGCAGACGATGGGATGATCGAAATCCGAAACCACGATCTCTCTGCCACCAAACACATAATATTTCCCGGGAGTCAGCACCTTGACGTACTTTCCGTTTTTGAAAAGAAAACCTCTTTGGTTTTCGTGAATGATAATCTTATTCATAAGTATTTCTCCTTATGGCTCAATGATTTTGGGTTGGTAACATCTTAAAATTACCGTTTTATGCGGCAAAAATAGGGGCCGCACCAGTTGTTTTCATGCGTTTTGATATACGTCCACGAAAAGTCCTCTGCTACGACGAAAATTTCAACGTGGCTGTCCAACTCGCGCGATGTGGATTCTTGCGCGCTCATGGAAAACGTTTGGGGACGTTTGCATTCGAAAGGCTCAATGAACAAAGCCGATTCTCTTGCTTGCTCGGGAAGGCTGTCATAGGCATTTCGGGCAGCATCACCGATCAGATAACTGTCCTTTGGCAGCAAGTCCCAGGAAAAGATATGCCAGATGTGACCGCCGCGACCGCTTACGTACTCATTTAACTGCTTTTTGGATATACCCTTTGCAAAGGCACAGAGCCACCTTTGTTCAAATTCTTTGAGTGTCATAATTCCGTTTCCTCCCCATCAAATATGATTGCTTTTTGGCCTGTCTTACTGTATCCGAAGCATTCGCGATATAACTTTTTGCCGATGTAATCCGCATAACGATAGTAATCCCAACGGTAGAATTCATTCCAATAGCTGATCATGCGGCTGTGACCGAGCTTTATATAATCAAAGTTCAGCGCGCAGATCCGCTTGTATGCGGTACAGTCACGCTGCGAAAGCGACGCATACACAATGCGTAAAATCTCTATGACATACTCGTCGCAGATCTTGATGACGTACGGCAGCGCCCATTCGGGCAGGTCGGTGGCAAGCAGGGCTTCTATGTGCCGCTGTCGCACGTAGCCGTCGTAGCTACGCGAGCAGATACAATGATATATGATCTGCTGCTCAGCAGTCAACTTGCCGGGAAAGGCCAACTCATCACGAATATAAAGTCGGTAAGGCACCGTGATCTGATCACCGGATGAGAGTTGCCACGTGCTTGTATGGTCATAGTAAAACACATAACCCCGCGGTTCATTTGTGTGGAGCAAGGCATTGCAAACAGCTTTGACGTCAGCAGACAGATGCGGCGGAAATGCCTTTGAGAGCTGCTTGATCAATTCTTTTCTTTTGGATCTTATGAAAAAACACATGGCGAATACTCCTTTCTAATTTTTTGCGATCGGCCGCGGCGGCTGCGCACTTAAGTACCCGATGATAGGTGCGGAAATGACTTTGGCACTTCTCTCGTCTGCACGGTATCCGTGCGCAGGCAAGGCCGCTGCGTCGGCTTGCGAGAATCAGCCGTGGCTGCTTCTTGCAGGCAATGGTAAAATTCAAGTAAAAAACATTCTCGCATATGCACACTTGACCTTGCATATACCGTTTGCGTCCGTAAAGGACAAATCCGATCCGCCGGCGATACGCTTTACGCGTACGGTGGGATTCGAACCCACGAAAGTCGCAAGCTTGTAAGGCTTTGAAGGTAAGGCTCATTCGGACATGCACCTTGGAATATCCTCGTGCACCGCGGTGGTTTTTTCAAACACCTGCTTGAATTTACCTTACAAGCATATTTTACCATGTGATCTTCTCTTTTTCACGGAAAAAAAGCTGCGAACTCATCATTTGAGTCCGCAGTTTAACTGTTGTTTGAGCTTTTTGACGATCAATCTCTTAAAGGATTCGGGGCCTACTACCTCGACCATCGGTCCGAACGACAGGATGCGAATCACCATTTCCAGCTGATCGTCATATGCATATTTAATTTTGACAAGATAATGCTTTTTGTCAAGCTTTTCGGCTTGCTTTTCAAAATGCGCAAAATGCAGCATAAAGCGCTCCAATGCGTTCCGCTCATCCGTGATTCGAACCGTGACCGTATCATAGCGAGGCTTTCGGAGTGCCATGCCGATGGTCTGTTCTCCCTTATATACAGAGCAGTACGTAATCTTGGAAAGATTGATGGTGGGCATAAAATGGCATCCGCTTGTGATCAGTCGGAATTTATCGTCCTTTTCAGAATATTCCATACGAACGGGAATGCATTTGGTATACATATCCTGCCCTTTTCTGTTGGTGATATTGACCTTGATCGGAGTTTTTTCGTGAATAGCACGCAACAAAAAGCGAAACCGCTCGATATACTCCTCGTCATCAAAGGGATCACCGTTGCTGTATTTATCGTAAACGTGGTAATCCTCGGACGTAAACAGAGGCTCTACGTCATCAAGCTCGGGAAACGCGACACCGAACAGCTTGATACGCGGATCAAGTGATATCGCCTTCAGCCATCTTTTTTGCAGCGTGGTCAGCGGCATGGTGGGCTCATGCAAAAGCGGTGTGGTCATATCGGCATGCACAAGCTGCCATTTCTCATTCTTGAGTGCAGGCATGATGGTCAGCGCACTCTCCCCGAACGCGTGGCGTGCGATTACTTTTTTCAGCTCCTTTTCGGATCTCTCTCCATGGAGAATATCGGTAATCATGGCGGCAACCGTTTTGTAATAGGCAGAATAAAGCTCGGAAAAAATCATTCGTTCTCCTCCCTTCTGATGCCGTACATCCAATACATGGTTTCCAGATCCTTCTTGAACCGATTCTCAACCGTGCGGTTGGAGAAATTCATTTGCTCGATGCGGCAGATAAAAGTCCTGATCCAAGGGGTCATTTCACTTGAATCATAGACGTCTGCTGAGAACCTATAAGTATGCTCATCGATCCGCTCGACCGTTCCGACGCGCTTTTCACGTTCAAGACGTTGAACGATGTACTCTTCCCTGTCCCCAACCCTGATGGTGAATTCCACGTGTTCCAGCTGCTCCTTGCCCCATTTGTTGCGCTTGACGCTGACACCCCACATTTTACTCTGCATGCGGTCAAGCTCAGCGCGAAGCTCATCAAAGCGCGGTGTGGGTTCCTCAAGTTTTACGTTTGACAGATAATCCACGCGGTAGGAATAGAACGTATTGTATTCGGGCAGGTATGCTAACAGGTGCTGTCTGCCGGTCTGCACGCTGATAAAAACGCGCAGCGGCACGATGCGGTTGCGCCTTGGCAGATCTCTGTGGCGGCTGAGATTTGACACCGTCACGGCACGCTTTTCTCGCATCGCGCAAAACAGTGCTGCAAGAACACCGCTGTCGATTGCGCCCGTGATATAATGGTGCTTGAAGGTAAATGCATCGATATCGCTCTCCTCTTTATCCAGAACAAACGATCCGATCACGCCGCAGGGCGCGATCTCGGAATAATAATGCAGTACGTCATCAAGGTCGGATACGTCCGGGCTGTCCGTTCTGCGGTAATAGGTCTTGCGACCTTCCTTTTCTGTTGCGATCATGCCCGCCTGGCAATACTCTTTGAGCTTTTTGCGAACGGTGGATTCATCGAACATCATAGGATTCTCAAATCTCGATAAATATTTCGTATCAATCTCTGCAAGCAGCTCGGCAAGCGTGCGCTTGATGGAAGGATGATGAAGAATATCAAAAATGATAAAGTGCAACGTGATATCTCCATCGGTAAAGCTTTTGGCCTTCCACGCATTGTACAGGGGGTTATGGCTGATGGTACGGCTGTCGATCGAGATAAATACGTTCTTTCCCTCCTGTGTGCGGACAAAGCTCATATGGTTCCCAAGCCAGCTTTCCAAACGGCGGCGCTCGTCATCATACGAGCGTGCGCTCTTGGTCTGATAGTCGTCGCGGCTTTTGAAGCCGTACACGTAAAAATCGCGCATATATGAGCGAATGCGCTCAAAATTCTTGATCAACTCATTGTACGAGGACACCGCTTCCCTCCTTTCCGCACGCGCTGTGCATCATTTGATACTTATATGATCCCGATCTGGCACATTTTCATGGCTGCGAGTGCGTTTTGGTGGCTTTCGGGTGTGACGCCCGCGCAGGCGTTTGCCACAACGTAAAGCGGGATCTCGGGATAGTAGGCCTTGATCAAGAGCGCGTTGGAGATGACGCAGATATCGGTGCAAAGACCGCAGAGCGTGATGCTCTCTACGTCCTTTTGCTCTGCAAGCAGCGCGACCAGCTCACGAGAGCCAAAGGTCAGCTTGTCAATGGGCGTGGTCGTGCGCAGCGCATCCAGCTCGGGATGGATCTGCCAGCCCTCGGTATCCTTGATGCAGTGCGGAACGGGCAGATGCTTGCCCTCCTCGGTGCTCATATAGTTTTCATAATGCGTGTCGCGGGTAAAATATACGGTTCCTTCAAAGCCCTTGATCAGCTCCTTGACCGCAGGCACAATGGAAACCGCCTCGGCCGTACCCAGCGCACCGTCAATAAAATCCTTTTGCATGTCAACAACAATCAAAATTTTCATACTCGATCCTCTCTTTCGTTAATGGTAATGCAGACCACCTCACGCGGATTGAACAGGCGCGGGATGATACCGCCCGTGTTTGCCGTACCCTTGGAGATTACCAATCTGTCCTCATGCACGCCCGAGGTATACTTGGGAAACAGCCCTTGATCGGGAGCGTACAGACCTCTCCCAAACAGCCGCCATTGGCCACCGTGCGCATGCCCCGAAAGGATCAGATCCACGTCGCGGTCGCGCAGGTATTTGGGATAATACTCCGGGTGGTGGCAGATCAGAATTTTGAAGCCCTTGTGGTTGAAAAATTCGTCCAATGCGTAAAGCTTTGGTTTTCCATTCTGCTCAAGCATTCCCGAACCAAGGCCGCCAATCAAAATGCCCTTCCAATCGATACAGGTGTTCTCCAAAAAATGTGCTCCGCTTGCAGCAATTCTGGCACGGTTTTCGGGAGTAATGCGGTCTGCATCGGGCTGCGCCAACGGCATAGCGTGGTGATGCAAATGATAAGCTGCAATCTCATGATTGCCCGGTGCATAAAACGTGGGCGCAATGGCGCACAAAGCGCGCAGCGCGGCAAATCCGTATTCATTTTTGCCGTCCATGCTACCGTCCAGTGCTTCGGTCAGATCTCCCGCAATGCAAATGATATCGGGCTTGATCTTGCCCACCGCCTCGATCACGGCAAGCGGCTCACGGCTGTGCAGGTCGGACACAAGTGCTATGCGCAGGCTGCGGCGCAGCTTATCTGTTTCAAACGCGTAATGTTTTATCTTCATACCATTTTCCTCATATTGTATTGTTATCATTATAGCGCAAAATTGCATGCATGTCAAGATTTTGCTTGACTTAAGCGCTACGGTTTGGTATAATATCGGTATCAAGCTCGGGAGGTGCGGTATGCGTTATAAATTATGCAATATAAACGCCTATACGGAACAGCAATACTGCGCCATGTACGATATCATGGACACTGCCCGCCAAGAAAAAGCTGACCGCTTTCGCCACGAGGACGACCGCATGCGCTGCCTTTGCGCTGATATGCTTGCAAGAAAAATGCTGTCACAAGCAAGCGGCAAAGCACCCAAGGAGATTGCGTTTACGATCGGTCACAAGGGCAAGCCGAGCGCCAACGTTCCCTTTCATTTCAACGTCAGCCACAGCGGTGATTTTGTGCTGTGTGCCGTGTCGGACAAGCCCATCGGTGCGGATATTGAGCAGATCAAGCCGTTCCGCGCAGGGCTTGTGGGACGGTATTTTACAAAGGATGAGGCGGCCTATATCCGGGGCGGCAATCCCCTGCCTGCAGCCGAGAGCGTAAGCGATCCCGATACGTGCGCGCGCTTCTATCGCGTATGGACAGCCAAGGAGGCATACGTGAAGATGACCGGCACGGGCATTTCGACAGATCTGACGGCTGTTTCCTTTGATCCCGATACCCAAACCGTTTGCGGAATGAAATTGTACACACCCGACGCCCCCGAGGGGTACGTGATCAGTATACTGGAAAGCGACCTTGCGTAAAGGCCGCTTTTTTCATATCCGTTTCTGTGAAGAAGCGTCCAAGGGATGAATCTCACCCACCGCAACCGCGTCAGTCAATCGCTCCAAGTATTCGCGATTGCCATCCGCTGCGGTCCCCCCTCTCCAGCGGAGAGGGCTTTGTTATACGCATCCGTCATGTTTGGTTATCCATAAAAAGCGACCACAATGAGCCCTCTCCGCCGGAGAGGGGGGACCGCAGCGGAACGAGTTTTGGCGAATCATGAGCCAAAATGAGAGAAGCGATTGCGGTGGGTGAGATTCATCCCTCGGACGCTCTTTCACCACTGTCATGCGTAAAAAGGCCCCGCACATGGCGGGGCCTAGAATTATGCAAAGCATTCGGCATATTTTTGATTTTTACGGATTTCATCAACAAAACTATTTTGAAACGTTCGTAATTCCTTTTCCCAGAAATCATCGCCTATAGTGGCTAGATCTCCTTTGTTTATCTTCGGTAATGCCTCTACCAACGGCGCACCATACTCATATTCGCCTACATTGCAGATGCGCATATATTCCTTGCAATGATCAAAGCCTTTGTCAAAATAACAGAGTCCCTTTTCCATGCAGCCACCGTTGTCGATTTCATATCGAGCCAAAGTAAAATACAAATACCCGATATCCTGATGCCAAGCTCCGCATCTGCCGTCAATAAAGACCGTTTCGTAAAGATTCACGACCAACAACAGGATTTCTCTTCCGTATTCGGAGGAGGATACAGCAGGTCTTACGGCCACAGATGATGAAATTGCAAGCCGCAGATTTCTGAGAAGCGCCATAATCCTTTCGCTTTGATATCTTGCTTTTTCTTCACCGACGGTGGCCATGGGCAGCAGCACCTCTTTACAAATGCCAAGTGCGTTCTGATCATTAGCAAGTGCCTTAGCTTTATCGTATTCACCCATTCTGCAATAAAGCGGTGTGATATGACGAATGGCAATTTCGCGGTCTTCGGAAGATGGATTACACTTCAAAAGCCTTTCATAAACACGAACAGCTTCCTGCCAATAAATATTTTGTGCGTTATAAGCAATATCTTCCTCCATGATGCCGGATGAATCGGAAGGCCGCACTTTCGCTCCGTATTTATGCCATCCCCACATATGAAGTGCCTGAGCAAGCTTCAAAAGGATTTTGGGCTCATTTGGAAATTCTTCCGAAGCAGTACGAAGCATATTCACACAATCTCCGACATCCTCCGACAAACTTCCTTGGTACATCGTAAATCCTTGTTTAGTGAGTATCTTGGTGGCATTTTCAAGAATAGTTTTGATTTTTTCTTCCCGTTCATCGTGATATCCGAACAGCTCATCAATGGAAATGTGGAAATAATTTGCGATGGCGGGGATCATTTCCATATCGGGATAGCTGCCGCCCGACTCCCAGCGTGACACAGCCTGCGCGGTGACGCCCAGCGCTTCTGCAAGATTGTCCTGTGTGCGTCCGTCGCGTCGGCGTAGTTCTCTGATTTTGGTTCCTAAATTCAGTTGCATAATTTTATCCTTTCAAAAATCGATATCACCGGTGTGATTTCATTATAGCACAAATTTTCGGAAAATCAATTATCAAATGGTTGTTGACGAGTCAACCATTGTTTGACAATATCTGCGGGAGCAAGCCCCCGCAGAAAAACATCCTGAATAAGCATAAATTCCCTGTTTTGCAAAACAATAAGAGTATTGCGGAAATCGGGAGGAATTTTATGAGCATTTTATCCATCGTTGCGCCTGCGTTGGCAATCCCCTGCGCGTTTGCCCTGACGCGCGGGCGGCAGATATATCGTCACAGCATTGTTTCCGAGCATGGCATCCAGGAATGCGGTTACGTGACGCTGGGCGGCATTCGGCAATACGTACAGATCCGTGGACAGGACAAGCGCAACCCAATCATTTTGTTTTTGCATGGAGGCCCCGGAAATCCGACCTCTTGCCTGTCGTATCACTATCAAAAAGAGCTGGAGCATGACTTTACCCTTGTTAACTGGGATCAGCGCGGATGCGGGCGCACCTTTTATGAAAACCGCGGAAAGGACGGGCCCGTGACAATTACACAGATACTGTCCGATCTGGATGAGCTGATTGACTACCTTCTGCAACGGTTTGGAGCGCAGCGGCTGATCCTTTTGGGATATTCCTGGGGAACGGTGCCGGGGATTCTGTACGCGAAGCTGCACCCGGAAAAGCTGGAATGTTATCTCTCGGTCTGTCAGTGCGTACACATTCTGTCCGGTTCGGTATATGCAGCAGCACACACAGCTGCACAAGCCAAACAGCAAGGAGATCTCGCTTATGCAGAGCTCCTTGAACAAAAAATCGATCACTTTACCCACAGAGAGCAACAATTTACCAAGAACGGCTTTGCAGACTATACCAAGCTGCGTGACGTAACCTGTGCTTACCAAAAAAGCAAGACCTGCAAAAGCCTCATTTCTTATTTTCAAGTAGGACTTCTCTCCCCAGATTGCCATTTGCGCGATCTGCGCTGGAAGATGCGGCAGCTGCTTTTGCCACACGCTTATTTTGCACACGAGGGCATGTTGATCGAATATCTGAGCATGCAATTCGATCTGCGAAGCCTGCCGCCCGAATTTCGTGTTCCTGTGTATTTTCTGACCGCGGATGACGACCGCATATGCCCTGCTGACATGATTGAGGAATATTATTGCAAGGTATCCGCACCAAACAAGAAGCTTTTGCGGCTGAAAGCACAAACCCATACACTTTTTTTCGACGAGCCGGAGGTGTTTTGCAATAGCGTTAAAAAGCTATTGCAAGCGACATGAGCAATCCATCCACACAAAACAAAGGAGCGACCCTCAGCGCACCTGCTTTTTCGCAGGTGCGCCTGTCGCCCCTTTGCGTATCCGAGGTATTCTTTAATTTGTCAAAATCAATTTTTGCAGATCAAAGGAATCGCCAACCTCACCGTGAGAAAGGAAATCCAAACGGATCTGATGGACTGTACCGCTCCAACATTCTGCCGGCAGCGGAATGCGCACCGTATGCCATTCCCCATCGGCAACCACGTCAAATTTTACCGAAACACCACCAATCGGGTGCTCATATTGCCCGGCACACAAGAACAGCTCTGTGTTATATTCTGCATCCGAATTGGATGACGGGACGCGGTAAGTAATTTCCACTACACTGTAATCGTCTGCATCAAGCGTCGCACCGTTTTCCTCGTATCTGATGTGCACGTACGGATCGTATGCTTCTCCGGTTACAGTCAGACGCAAGAATTTTCCCGACCAATACTTCCCCGTTCCGCTCTTGTAATCTGCAAAAAGGTCGCTTCGATCCCCTTGAGTAAAATCAATGTGCGAAAACTCCTTATCCTCCTCCGCCTCTGTAATTACGCGGTCTCCCCAAACCGTATCCAGATAGATCAACCGTTTATACAGCCAGGTATACACAAAATTGGCTGCATCTGCGTGTGTTTCAAAATCAAAAACATCGTTCGCCTGATGTCCCTGGTTCATAGTACCGAGGATCTTCCAGCGTGCAAAGTTTCGGTCAAATGCATCCTTGTGCACTTCAGCGTCTACCATAATGCTCTCGCAAACGGCAAACAGCTCGTCGCGCTGCTCCATCCAGATAGGCTCACACATTTCTCTGAACCATTCCGCCTGACAGAACATAACAAACCACGTATTGACGCGCATACCGTCGCTGTACGAGAAATTTGCCGCATACAGCCCCTTGGGCGAATGTGTGGAATCGTACTTGGTATTTGCAAGCGCAAAATCATAGTCCCAAGGTGGGCCGAAGGTCAGCTTTTTCGCACCGTCTGGAGAGAGGTCTATGTACATATTGTACGTACCCGAGTCAAGGTTCTTGACGATCTCGTCGGTCATGTAAATGCGCACAGCAGATTCAATATCCACGTAAGCGGCGATCGTTTCTATCTGCTTTTCTGCTTCGGTCTTGCCCGTGAACGAGGTCTTTTTGACCAGCTCCCAGTTTTCGTCCAGCTCGTAATACTTATTCTCGCCAATGGCAGCACTGCAAAGGTATGCAATGTTGCCCACAACCTTGGCGCAGAAATCAATCTGCTCTTTGGTATAGTCGCCCGACGAGAGCGAGAAATTGCCACCGCCAAAGCCCATTGTGGTACCGTTCAGGTCGGTGATCGGCAATCCGCCATAGTTGATCTGCACTGTGTTGGGCTCGTCGGTACGTCCGCCCTGACCTACCATCAGATATCCGATCTCCACACTGGTTTCATCATCGGCCTTTTCATAAATGTCCACTCGGTGCTTGTTGATCTGCGTTTGCTCGCAAAGCAGGTAGACACCGCGATAGTCACCGTTGACGTATACCTCAACCCAGGCACAATCGGATGCAAAAGAATAGCCGTCCAGAAGCACGTCGCACATGCGGAACGAAAGGCTGTTGCGCATGAGAGAGTAATCGTAGTAGTCCGCCATCAGGCACCAGCTCTTGCACTTCGAGCCGCCGTTGAGTCCCAGCATGTTTCTCTTCTTATCGAATTTGATACGGAAGGGCTTTTTCTCGGTCACAGCCGTGGAGTTGCCACGCACGCGAATAGACGCCCCGATATCCTCAAATTTCATGGGATCGGAACAGTTTTCCAGCGTGATGGTACAGGTCTTATAGTAGTCCTTGCTGGTCACGTCGCCGCCGTCTGCAGTATCAATGCGCAATATGGGCAACGAATAGGCCTGCTCTTGCGCGGGAGGCTCGGTTCCCTGCTCGGTTTCCGTTTCGGTATCCGATTGCGTACCGGATTCTGTTCCCGGCTCGGTCGTGGAGTCCGGATCGGTATCGGGCTGCGTCCCCGGTTCGGTTGTACCGTCGGTATCCGGCGCGTCCGTTGCAGGATCGCTTGTCTGCTCGGTGGACGGCTCTGCGCTCGTGAGTTGATCGGTCGTATCTTGTGTGCCGCCACCCTGTTCACATGCGGTCAAGATCGGCAGCAGCATAGCAAAAGTCAAGCACAAACACAGGAATAAGGATAGTATGCGATGTTTTTTCATACGTGTCCCCTTTCTGTCGGAAATTTCTGCTTTCATTTTACCAAAATTTGTGTATATTGTCAAGACGTTTTAACAGAATGGCTTATTTGACGCATATTTTGCGTTCCGACGTTTTTCATGCTTGACAAGTCGGAACTTTTGGGGTATAATATATTGTTGTCGCATGGGCCCGCAATGGTTTCGACGGGGGTTTTGCGATACGATAAGCGTGGCGGGCCGGATAATCCCGATAAACTGTCCAACTCTAAAAAATAAACGACAACAATCTTGTTGGTTTGGCTGCCTAATCTGGCAGTGCTGTAAGACTGCGGTCTTACCCGTTGCTCTCGGAGTACCGCGACTGAGACCCCAACGTCATTGAGCGGTGACCGTGCATCGGTGTTTCGCCATTGAACCGATCACGCAAAAAATGGCTACTTCGACGCGGAGTCTGTCTGCTGACGCTGCGAAGGGGGAATTCTAAATAACAGACTGCCCACGGAGAAAGTCGTATCAACGGGCTTTCGGACAGGGGTTCGATTCCCCTCGGGTCCACCAAAAAGTGAAAGGAGAGTCCGCAGGACTCTCCTTTTGCTTTTTGCCAGAACTGCACCAATTGAACCCCCGCATAAGCGGTGCTGCGCACCGCGACATGCTGAATTGCGCAGGTTGTGTAAGCACTTTCCGCGACCATTGGCGCAAATACGGGTTCAGATTCCCCTCGGGTCCACCACTCATTAACACGTCACGTGTTATATAACCAAAAACACCGTCATGGCTAAGATTTACTTGCCTTGACGGTGTTCGTCTTTGTCTCAGGCAGGATAGCCTTAGATGGATTATTTTAGCGGCTTTTGATAAGTTTCGACTTGCCAAGAGCTGTGCGCACCCGTTATATCAAGGAAAGCCTAAAATCAGGCTTTTTTGTGAAAAATGACACGAAAATACAACAAAATAGCAGTAACGCCCCCGAGCTTGCGCTCGGGGACGTTTGCGTGTTATGAGCTTTGATGTCGCACATATCCATCATCGATGAAATACTTAATTCTGCGAGTTTTGACTACTCCTGCACAAACGGGACATCCGCTACCCCTGAATCTTGTCCGTGAGTAAACATATGCCTCCCAGACATGGTTTTCAGAGCAGCACCACCAGACCTTTTTGTTGCTGCCAAGAGTAACGTCAGAGGGCTTCAGGTCTCCATTCAAAGGCTGATACCATTCACCCACTAAATCAGGCTTCAGGGTTTCCAGATCATTAAAACCCGGAAGAACCTTTCGCCCTGCACAATAGGGGCATCCTGACTTATAATTACCCGTACGGGAAAAGGGGGCAGATTGATAGCTATGACCTATCGCACATTTCCACCAGACACTTGTATGGGACGCAGGTGCAATGCTACCGGGGTCAAGGTTGCCGTTTTTGTCGTAATCCCACTCGGCTGCAATTTCCGGAAACAGCGTCACAATATCTGTCTCGCCGGGAATAACTTTGTAGCCTGCGCAATACGGACAGCGCGTACCGTTCGAGGCAACGCCATTGATCGGTGACTGCCAGCCATGTCCTCTATCGCACTTCCACCATACTATTTTCTTTGCATGAATGGAAACATCTTCCGGGCATATGTCCTTGTTTTTTTCATAATCCCAAAGATTGAGAACATCGGGGCATTTTGTCGCTAAGCTGTTTGAAGACAGGAGGGTTTCCATTTTTATCTCCATTTTCTTTTTGACTTCTTTTAGCAAGTGAACTTTATTCGTTTTTAATGCGTAGGGGCTTTTCCCTGATCACACATTCTCATCCTGTTGGGCGCGGAAATACATCTTCAGCAGAACCACCAATACCACGATGCCGCCGATGCCAACCACGCCGATCGTGATAAAGATCACTGGAATGGGCAGCATCCAAGGCTTCTCCTGATCGCCACTCGTCTCGCTCTCCGCAGGACTCGTAGTCGCAGGAGCATCGGTTCCCGAAGCCGCAGGCTCGGTGGTCTGATCCTCGGTTACGGAACCGTCGGGCTCAGTCGTCACCTCTTCGCTTTCGGAAGTATCCGGCTCGGTGGCCACCTCTTCGCTCTCGGAAGTCACAGGCTCGGTCGTCTGATCCTCGGTTTCAGAAGTTTCAGGCTCAGTAGTCTGCTCTCCCGTCTCGGAGGTTACAGGTTCGGTTGTCTGCTCTTCCGTACTCGACTCGGTTTCTGGCTCAACAGTAGTTTCTCCGGGAGTACCAAACTCAATATCCTCTCCATAGTTGCCATCATCGGCACTGATCGTCACAACAAGGCAGGCGCACAATGCCAACACAAGCAAGACAAATTTCATTTTTCGCATAATA
>JAFTLD010000090.1 GCA_017452945.1 Clostridia bacterium
AGTAATGCGGAAGTAAAATTCCGTAAAACTCTCTCTTTTCTGCATTTTTATGAGTGGTATTCTTTGCTATCGCAAAGAGTGGTATTGCCCTTCGGGCAGTGATATTGTTCGGCTATGCCTCACAGTGATATTCTATTCGCCCATAAACTCGCGTAGCAAATACCACTCGGCGTAAGCCGAATATCACTGCGTAAGCAAGAATTTCGCCTTTGGCGAAATATACTCGCACGTAGGCGAATAGAACTGGCGTGATACTCCGTTAAGAGTATCACGCCAAAGGCGATCTCCCTTTTTCAATTCTCACAAAATCCCGCGCTCCAACGCGCCCAAAAATCCCGTTGCGGTATAGAGTGTGTACTCTCCGAGTACCTCTCCCGTATCCGCAGGGCGAGGCGTAGAGCCTTCTGTCGATACGTAAATCTTTTCCGGCACGGGCAACACGATCAGAATCTTCTTCCCGTCACCCTCCATGCGGAAATCAATGAGCGTATTCATGTGCAGCACACTCACCCTGAACACACGCAGCACGTCCTGCCGAACGCCCTCGCCCGTATCCGCAAACACGATGGGTGAGCTTCGGAACACGCCCGCAACCAGCTTGCATTGGTATTCCTTTCCGTCTTTCTCCAACGTAAAGTCGGTTCCCTTTTGCTGCGAAAGAACAGACCAATAAGGCTTTTGTATTTTCGAAAGCGCAACACCTTTCGCCTGACAGGTCATTTGCAACTCCTTGACAAACTTCTTTCGTTTGAGCATTGCGCGGATATAAAACACCGCAACCACCGCAACAATTGCAATCAAAAGCGCGATGAAGAGATACAGAAATACGATCATACCGCCGCCAAGGTTGGCAACTGTCACAAGAAACGGTAAAAACCACGTAATCGCATACGACGCGACGATATACGCAAAGCCCACGAAGGCAATCCCCTTGATCGTCAAAAACAGCGCACTGCGCTCTTTTTTCTTTTTCTTACCTTCTCTGCTTGCGAGACTGTCCGAGATCCACATACGGCCAAGCGACAGGCGAGCCACCAAGAGCAGCGCAAAAAGCAGCACAAGTGCAATCAAGGTCATGGGGAAATTCCCAAAATTCGCTCCCGGGAGTGCTTGGCCGATGCAATCATACAGACCAAGCGGCAAGGCCAAGGAAAAAATTGCAACACTCGCGCAATCCACGTAGAATTCAGGCAAGCCAAACACCGCCCCCAACTCTGCGCGCAAGCCGACGCCTGTGCGTTTTTCAAGATATGCCGCCTTTTCCTCGGCAGCATACCTGTGAAATGCAAAAACTGTGGATTCAAATATCAATAGCATATAGAAAACGTGCCAAAGTCCAAGAAGCCAAGACGGAATCACTTGCTCGTGCAGCATATCCAGATGCTCCAGCTCACCGTCAAACACGAAACGCGAAACAATGGTCACAAGTGCAAAGACAAAAAACACAAGAACCGACCGCAGAACCGATTTTCCAAGTCGTTTGAGCAACGCTTTGTCCATAGATACCTCCATAATTTCAATGAAAAATTGCACAATTTCATTATAACTAAAAAATAAAATATTGTCAATACTTATCTTGCAATCAAAGCGACACCTTTTGTGTCATTCTAAGCGAGCGTGCAATCACAATCTGTCATTCTCGAGCAAGCATCCTTTTGCCAAGATTCTTCGCTGCGCTCAAGAATGACAGGCAAAAGGATGCGCCGCGAAGAATCTTGATTGGGATTGCAACGCGAATTCGACGCTTTAGTTTCACGCTAACCGTCCCCCCTGTTACTCATTCCCAAACAACGCTTCACGCTCTTTCTCTCTCTTTTTGCGAGCGGACAGACAGCCCAGAAAAACACCGAAAGAAGGGATTGGCGTGACAACAAGCGCCGCCACCAAGACAGACCAAGCGGGCAGCTCGGTAATATCACTTGCTTGGGGAGCCAAAAGTCTTGCTAATGCACAACCTTCGCTCAAAAACAAATAAGAATACTTGCTCCAGCACAAAAGAGCGCAAATAACAAAATGAATCACAGCGGGAGCGATCAGCAATCCGATCAGCGCTTTTTTGTCAAGCTTTGCCGCTTCATCGTTGCCGCGATAGACGAAAAACATGACAATCACCGATGTCAAAAGCACAAACAACAGAGTGATCATATTTTCAAGAGTCGCTTTGGTTGCCATGTCATGATAAATTCCGCGGAAAATATATAAAGGAATCATTGCGACAAGAAATCCTGCCCATAATGAACCGATTCGCCACGCGGTAGAAATCAGATATCGTGCGATTCTATGTTTCATAATAACCTCCATGCCGCCTTCGGCGGCTCAAATCGTGATGGAAACTTCACCGTGGAGCTTTGCTCCAAAAATGGGGCCGGCCCCATTTTTAGGTGAAGTTTAAGCGTGAATGGTTGCGTATAAAGGAATATAACGTAAGCTTTCACGCTATTCTCCTGTTAATTTTAAGTATGTCACAGAGAACCGTTTCCTGTTACTTTTGTGCCTTGCCGACAATAACGCAAGGGATAACGATTATTTCAAAATACAGACGTTTGTAATGGTGATATATCCAAGATCGGTAGAGTGGAAAGCACCGCTTCTGTTTTCATCAGGAGTATTGGGTATTTGCACGTCGTCAATCGGCAACGCTCCTTTTTCAAGAGCAGCGTTCGTGACAAATTTGAAAGCGTACTGATACAGCGTTTCGGTTTCATATTCGGGCAATGCGGAAGTTACAATACAGTTGTTGATCACAAATCCGTGTGCTCTCTGCAAGCCGCCGTCGCTGACTCCGATCAAACGCTCACCTTTGAAGATGCCGAACATAAATACAGAGTGCTCTGTGTTACCTATTACGTCTCTTTGATAAAGCTCGTGCTTCAAACACCTCAGTCTCGGAGAATTACTGCCTCTTCCCGGGTATCTTTGCGAAAAGAAATTCTCTACAAGGCCAAAATCCTCGTATTTGATCAGTTTCATGGAAATGTCCTCAATGGGAGCGAGTGCATATGGTTCTCCCACATAAATATTTTGGGGATGACGTTGAATGCTTTGGATGCTCACTCCGCGCTTTGCAAGCTCAGCTCTTATGATTTCATCGCTTTCCAAAGTATACAGAACCATGTCAAAGCGCTGATCGGAAAAGACCTTTTTGTATTCGGCAATTTTATCCCAATCGTTACAAATGATCTCACCTTCAAAGCGATTGTCTCGATTATCCCATTCTGTGAACCAAACAAAACCATCTCTGAAATCTTTTCCGCTATATAGTGCAGCGCCACCGTTCACGCGAAAGCAAATGGCCGTATACCCGTAACGAAGTGCATCGGTTTCAAGCAGATAATCAATCACTTCATCGCTGTCGGCGAGCTTGAAATCCTTAAACTCATGCAAGAGTCTTGCACCAATGGTATCGTTATAAAAATCGCCGTAAACAGCCTCGACCTTTTCATACTTTTTTCTGTATTCACTCGGTGACATACCGTACTGAATCTTAAAAGCTCTTGAAAAGCTTTCGTGTGCTTCATATCCGCAATCCAGCGCAATATCCAGAATGTCGCTGTTTGTCTGTCTTAGCAAATGTGCTGCCTTTTTCAAACGACTGAAACGAACGTATTCCATAATATTAAACCCGGTATGCGCAAAAAACACACGGTTGAAATAATCGGTGGAAAACCCGGCATGGGACGCGACGTCGTCAATGGTGATATCACTTTTTTTATTTTCTGATCTTATATAGGTCAATGCTTTTGTAATCAATTCGCTATTTTCCATTGAATAGCCCTCCAAATAATCAATTCAAACGTTCGGCCGTATGTTTGTGATATCATTATAGCATACAGTCGCGCGTTTGTCTTGACAGAAAACGCTCACTTTATACTTATCGTTATTGCAAGCATTAACAGAGTTCACTTTTGTTTGGAGTTCCATAACACACCTCCTTCCATGTTTTTGAAAGGCCCTTCATAAGTAATAGTCGATAGTTTTTCAAAAAGTATCACATTTTTGAAAATTTTTTTGGTTTTTTTATATTATAACATTTTTTTGAGAAAAATGAGTGAACTGAAGTATAATATGATAGACTATTGCTTTCCCACGATTCCGTTTTTTTCATTTTATGATTTTTCATATTTGCCCCCATGCTGCGCAAACTATGCGTAAATAGATTTTTTGGAGGCATTGCGTGAAATTCCGATCATCTTCCTCTTTTGGCTGATGTTCACGCATAAATCTCACCTAAAAATGGGGCCCAACCCATTTTTGGAGCAAAGCTCCACGTTGAGATTTCAAAACTAATTTAAGCCGCCATTGGCGGCAGGAGGTACTATGAAAGATTTTATCGATTCCCGTGCATATACCAAGCAGGAGCTCTTGGACATCGTCTCGCTCTCGCTTGCCATCAAACGCGCTATCAAGCATGGCTATTATCCCCCTTTAATGAAGGACATGACACTTGGCATGATCTTCCAGCAATCGTCCACGCGTACGCGCGTGTCGTTTGAAACCGCCATGAGCCAGATGGGCGGCCACGCTCAATACCTCGGCCCCGGTATGATCCAGCTCGGTGGCCATGAAACCATTGAGGACACAGGCCGCGTGCTCTCGCGCTTGGTGGACGTGGTCATGGCGCGCGTTATCACGCACGACACCATCATCCGCCTGTCCAAGTCCTGCTCTGTCCCGGTCATCAACGGCATGTCCGACTTCAACCACCCCACGCAGGAGCTGGGCGACATTTGTACCATGGTCGAGCACCTGCCTGCAGGCAAACGCTTGCAGGATTGCAAGATCGTTTTCGTGGGCGATGCCACGCAGGTCTGCGCATCTCTTGGTTTTATTACCACCAAGCTCGGCATGCATTTCGTGCAGTACGGCCCTGCTTCGCATCAGTTAAACAAAGGACACAGACAGATCATGCAGGAAAACTGTGACATCTCGGGCGGTTCCTTTGAGATTTCGGACAAGCGCGACTGTGTGCGCGGTGCCGACTTTATCTACACCGACGTGTGGTACGGCCTTTATGAAAACGAGATGCCGAAAGAAGAGAGAGTCAAGGTCTTTGCCGACTATCAGGTCAACCGAGAACTCATGCAGCTTGGCAACCTTGGCTGCAAGTTCATGCACTGCCTGCCCGCTACGCGCGGTGAGGACGTGACCGACGAGGTTGCCGATTCCGAAGCCTCGCTTTGCTGGGATCAGGCCGAAAACCGCCTGACCGCCATGCGCGGCCTTTTGGTGTACCTGACCCACAACCGCAGAAGGCCGAGCGAGCTGCAGATTGCTGCCGCAAAGGAAACGCTGGACGCGACCATGTGCCGCATCTTTTGCGACAAAAAGTAAGGTGACTTTATGACTGCTAAAAAATTCAGATTGATCGACGTGATTTTGTCGGTCATCTGCGTAGTGTTCGTGGCAGAGGCGGCAGCGCCCGTAGCCTCGATCGGCAACAGCCAATATTTCTGGTGGCTGCTCATGATCGTTGCCTTCCTTCTGCCCTACGGCCTGATCTCCTGCGAGCTGGGTACGGCTTATGCAGGGGACGGCGGCCTTTACGACTGGATCCAAAAAGCATATCCCAACACACGCTGGGGAGCACGCGCCTCATGGTACTATTGGATCAACTTCCCGCTTTGGATGGCCTCCTTGGCCGTCATGTGTCCCTCCTTGATCGGCACGGTGGCAGGCGTGCAGTTCGGCACGCTGCCTTCTCTTGCACTCCAGCTTGGCTTTATCTGGATCATCACGCTGATCGCGCTTTATCCCGTATGCGACAGCATCGTGATCCTGAATATCAGCGCTGCTATCAAGATCATTCTTGCCTTGGTGCTGGGAGGCCTTGGCGTTTATTACGTGATCAACAACGGCTTTGTAAACCCCATGACTCCTGTTTCGTTCTTGCCCTCGTTCGATCTGCACTCCCTTTCCTATATCTCGGTCATCATTTTCAATTTCTTGGGCTTTGAGGTAGTCTGCACCTATGCCGACAGCATGCAAAGCCCGCGCCGTCAGATTCCGCTTGCCATCATTTTGGGCGGTATCGTAATCGCTGCCATCTATCTGTTCTCGGCATTCGGCATCGGTGCGGCAGTTCCCGTGACCGAAATCAGCCCCGATTCCGGCTTGATCGACGCTTTGGTCGCCATGACCGGGCAAGAGGGCGGTTGGTTTATCGCAGCAGCGGCGCTTTTGTTCTTGATCACACTGTTTGGCAACATGATCTCCTGGTCGATGGGCGTCAATTCGACCGCTGCCTATGCAGCAGACCGCGGTGACATGCCCGCACTGTTTTCGGTGCGACGCGAGAAAAACAATATGCCCATCGGTTCGGCACTGGCTTCGGGCGTTGTTGCCTCGATCATCTGCTTAGCAGGCGTGGTTATGGAGTATTTCTTGCCCGATTCCTCGCTGTTCTGGAGCTTTTTTGCGCTCAATCTGGTTATGCTGCTGCTCTCTTACCTGCCCATCTTTCCCGCATTTCTCAAGCTGCGCAAAACCGACCCCGACACCCCCCGCCCTTTTCGGGTGCCGGGCGGAAAATATCTTCTTCCCATCATTGCCTACGTGCCGTTCATCCTGATCATTGCTGCCATCATTTTCACTGCCGTTCCCCTTTCCTTTGATGGACAAACACTTTCCTATTACCTGCCTATCACGGTTGGCTCTTTGATCGCGGTACTGATCGGTGAGCTTTTGATCGCGCTGCGCAGCGACAAGCCGCGCAAAAAACCTATTTCAAGCGGCACGCAGGGTGCCAAAGGAGGCGCATATGCCAACAAGAATTGAAAAATCCACCCCTCGTCAAGACGGTTTCCGTATGCCTGCGGAATTTGAGCTACAGGATCGCATCTGGATGCTGTGGCCCGAGCGCACCGATAACTGGCGCATGGGAGCGAAGCCCGCGCAAAAGGCATTTGCCAACGTCGCACGTGCGATTTCCGAGTTTGAGCCCGTAACCGTTTGCGCATCCGCCAAGCAGTATTCCAACGCGCGCCGATTGCTGCCACCCGAGATCACGGTTGTGGAAATGTCCTCGAACGACGCATGGGTGCGAGATTGCGGTCCTACCTTCCTTGTCAACGATCAGGGCTGCGTACGCGGCATTGACTGGGCGTTCAACGCCTGGGGCGGGCTTTACGACGGTTTATACTTTCCTTGGGATATGGACGATGCCGTGGCACGCAAGATCTGCGAGATCGCAGGCGTTGACAGCTACGCCACACCCGATTTCGTGCTGGAGGGCGGTTCTATCCACGTAGACGGCCAAGGCACCGTACTAACCACCGAGATGTGTCTGCTCTCTCCGGGTCGCAATCCCGATATGAACCGCGAACAGATCGAACGTATGCTTTGCGAGTATCTGAACTGCTCCAAGGTGCTTTGGATCAAGGACGGTATCGACCCGGACGAAACCAACGGTCACATCGACGACGTGGCTTGCTTTACAGCCCCGGGTGAAGTAGCCTGCATCTGGACCGATGACCAAGATCACCCCTTTTATGCCGAGGCCAAGGCTGCCTATGACTTTTTGTGTAACCAGACCGATGCCCAAGGCCGCAAGCTCAAGGTGCATAAGCTGTGCCTGACCAAAAAGCCGGTTTACCTGGAAGGTGCAGACACCATCGACGCTGCGGACGGCACGCTGCCAAGGCATGACGGTGAGGTCAGCATTGCGTCGTATATGAACTTTCTGATCGTCAACGGCGGTGTCATTCTCCCCCAGTACGGTGATGAGAACGATGCACTTGCCAAAGAGCAGGTACAGGCCATGTTCCCCGATCGCCGCGTGGTGGGCGTCATGACCCGAGAGGTGGCCTTTGGAGGCGGCAATATCCATTGCATCACGCAGCAGCAGCCGGCTGCAAGGGGGTAAGCATATGGAACGAATTGCAATCGCCCTTGGCGGAAACGCACTGGGGCACGACAGCGAAACGCAGCGCGCCACGGTGGCCAGGGTGTGCCGTATATTGGTGGATTTGATTGAGCAAGGCAACGAGATCGTGATCAGCCACGGAAACGGGCCGCAGGTGGGCATGATTCACTTAGCCTTTGATACAGGCGCTGCACAAAACGACGCCATTGCCGCCATGCCGCTTGAAGATTGCACCGCCATGAGTCAAGGCTATATCGGCTACCATCTGCAAGCAGCACTCCAAGCCGAGCTTGCAAGGCGTGGGATGCCCTGGCAGGCGGTCAGCGTGATCACGCAGGTCACGGTTGATCCGAACGATCCCGCATTCGATCACCCCACAAAACCGATCGGTGCGTTTTATTCCAAGGAGCAGGCCGACGAGCTGCGCAAGCAAAACCCCGATTGGCAATTTGTTGAGGATGCGGGCAGAGGATATCGCCGTGTCGTTCCCTCGCCGCGCCCCCAAGAGATCGTGGAGCGCGACGCCATTCTCAGCCTGCTTGCGGGTGAGTATATCGTGATCGCATGCGGTGGCGGCGGGATTCCCAGCGTGATGACAGACGAGGGTGCGAAAAGCGTTGCTGCCGTGATCGACAAGGATTTTGCCGCAGCCAAGCTGGCAGCCGCGGTGGGGGCAAGTACGCTCTTGATCCTGACCGCCACCGACAGCGTTTACACCGATTTCGGCAAGCCCGCGCAAAAATCACTCCCGCACCTGACGCTTGCCGACGCGGACGACCTGATGGCACAGGGGCATTTTGCCAAAGGTTCCATGCTGCCTAAGGTACAGGCGGCCATGGATTTTGTACGCTCCTCCCCCTCCCGCCGTGCCATCATCACTTCACCTGATGCGGCACCGGAAGCTTTGCAGGGACGCGGCGGCACAGAGATCGTTGCTGCCAAGCAAGCATTTGTCCAATAAACGAAAAAGGGCGAGAGCAAGCCCCTCCCCACGGGTTCAACTCATCATAGCACAAAATCGGCAGAGGCGCAATGCCTCTGCCGATGATTGATGATTGGAATTATCTGAGAATAAAGATGCCCTTGGGTGCCTGGATGTCAACTTTCTGATTGCCGTTTTCATCCTTGGTGACCTTAATGTAGATCTCACCCTTGGGGGTGGGATACGTACCCTCAACCCAATCGAGGTATGCAAGCTCGGGCTTGATCTCGTAGGTGTTGGGAGAGATGGAACGAACACCCATGACGTAGGAGGACATGTAGGGGCAAGGACCGGAAGCCCAGCCGTGGCACAGGGAGTGACGGAACTTGACGTAGCAATATGCGCCGTAGTCACCGTGGATATCAACCTTGCCTTCGGGCACGATCTCGTCAATTCTTCCTGCATTTTCCATCCAGGAGAGGTGGAAATCTTCCCAGAAGGTGGTAGCGCCCATGTCAAGCATACCGCCCCAGTATTCCTTGATATCGTCCAAAGCGCCTGCATAGTCGCCCGCCAGTGCCTTGGCCTTGAGGATATAGTAACCGAAGAAGGTGGAATAGCCGTGTCCGCCGCCGGGAGCGATCATGGTGTCGTTGGTTTCCTTTGCATCTGCAAGACCTGCCAGTACCAAAAGTGCTGCTGCCTGCTTAGAGCCGCAGGGATCCGGTACGTGCTTTCTCATGCGCACTGCTGCCATGGCGCACTTTTCTGCAAGTGCAACATCACCCAAGGTGTAGAGCAGCGAGGTACCCTTATCCAGCGCGATCTTGAGAAGTCCCTGCAGACCTGCATGGATCGCACCGGGATTGTCGTTGTTGGGCCAGTCCATAAATCTGTTTTCGGGCATGTGCTCCACGCCGTCCTCGTCTACGCAATCAGCCAGTACGTTCATCAGGTCGTGAATGTACTCTCTCTGCTGAGACAGGTAAACGGTATCGCCCACGGTTCTGTACCAGTCGTGCTGAATGATCAGCCACCACATGGAATAAGAGGAAATGCCGTTCATCCAAGTGCCGACGGGGGTTTCGTCACGCACGACGTCCAGAGATCTGGGTACGATGTCGGTGTAACCGAAGGTGGTCAGAATGGTCTTGACCTCGGTGTGCATGTCACCGATCCAAACCAATCTGTCACGCTTGATGCCGTCCCACAGGTATTCCTGCATGTTCAGATGCGCGGTATACGCAGCGGTATCCCAGATCTGATTCAGGCGCTCATCCGAGCAACGGAAGGTACCCTTATATTCCAGATCCATATAGTGGAATACGCCCTGAATTGCCTTGAAGGTAATAAAACCGGTTTCCTCAAGCAACTCAATGTAGAGGAAACGGTAACCGGTCTCGTTGGTCTCCACGCCGGAGTACATAGCGAGATCATACGTAGTGTCACGAATCGCGTGGTCGTTGGTGGTGTTCTTGACACCCAGAGGAGTCAGAGCCTCCATAACGCTCTCGCCAAAGCGAACTGCGATCTTGGCCGCACCGTTGTAGCCTGAGCCGTTTGCCATCCAAGTGTGGAAACGAGCAGAGCCTGCAAACTCAATGCCGAAGTCCAAAAGAATTGCCGCGTGGGGCTTGCCGGGCTCGTTTTTGAGCGTGCAGTTGTCCTGGCCGACCACCAGCGTGATCTGGTTGCTCTTTTCGTCCAGCAGATTCTCCGCACCGGTCACATTACCCTGCGTCCAAACGATTCTCTTGGGAACCAGATATCTTCTTGTACGGGGATCGACGTTCTCGCCCGCCAGATCCGTAAATTTGTCAATTACCTTTTTTGCCATTTTGAATACCCTTTCTGTGCATGGTTTGGTATTTTACGATTTGATTATACCATAGACTTTAGTTAATTGCAATAAGTTTGGGAAATTTCGTACGAGTTTTTGTCATGAAATACGCGTATAACGGAGAGTATTTCGAGTTTTTCCACATTGTTTTGCCTTATACTTTAAGAAATATTGCGTGTTGCGCGTAACGGGGGACAGGCCCTTGTTACACCGCATGTTCGGTTTTCGTATCGTGTTTGGCTGTGACGCGGCGTAACAATGCTCCGTCCCCGGTTACGCACATTCCCGAACGCATTGTTGGATTTTTTCGCTTTTGGACGTAGGGCGGGGGCTTGCTCCCGTAGGGCTGGGGCTTGCTCCCGCAGCACAGACAAGCGTGTAACAGGGGGACGGCTCCCATGTTACGTTGCAAGGCCCAAGGCCGAGGCAATGCAACTTGGTTCCGTCCCCCTGTTACGCGCGCAATTTTCAACTCTACCTTACGGCCACAGTGCGTCATTCATGTAGCACTTGATTGACTCCTCCAGCCAATAGGTATATTCCATATCGGGGGCGAGCTTTTCCATGGACCTGAAGCGCAGGTAGAGGTCCTTGCCGTCCGACACGTCGTGCCAGATATCGGCAAAGACAAAGTCAAATTCGCCCTTGGGGTAATGCTCCTTCGCAAAGTCAAACGCGTCGGCGTGGATAACCTTGATCTTGTCGCGGCACTCCATCTGGGGCAGCAGATTTTGCTCAAAGAGAGCAATGGCATCCGCGCTCAGATCGACCACGGTGACCGACTCCACCTCGGGCTTTCTTGCCGCCATATACGCAAAATAGCCAAGTCCCAGCCCAAAGGTCAGCACGCGGCCGTGCGCCGCATCCAACGCGGGCTTTGTGGTGACGGTTTCATTGGGCATGAGCGTCATCCATTCGCGGCCGTTTTCCAGTACACCCGGGAACTTGAATTCGCGCATGAAAAAGCCGATCTGCGGGATCATGCGATTGTCCCTTGTCACCAAAAAATCGTTGCACACAAAGGCTTCGCACGGGGCAAGCTTCATTTGCCTGTATTCCCACTTGCCGCTTTTGCCGGGCTTGATTTTTATATTTTGATAATACGCATCATTCTCAAAATCCGCGGGATCAAGCTCATTTATCATGGGGAGAAAATAGTGGCGGAACAGATCCCTGTCCCTGCCCGACGTATCCAGACCGCACACAGCTGCCAGGCACTCGGCATACGCGTACGCGCGCGAAACACCGCACTCTTGCGCGATCTCGTCTACGACCGCAGCATCCAGCGAATCCGCTGCAATATTGAGCACAAGACTCATCATGCGCACCACGCCGTCGTTATAGGTGCGGATGGTTTCGGGCTTCAGGCCCGATATTTGCTTGATCGTTGTTTCCATGTATCCCTCCATGCTTCATACTGCTTTGATTATACCATATTTTCCCGTTTGCGTCAATAAAAAAAGCACACTTGACAAACAGAGCGGGATTTGATAAAATGGTGCATATCAGAGGGAAAGGAGCAAGGGCATGAAACAGTTTTTCTCGCGCAAATGGGTGCGCGTATTCCTGACCCACTTATTATTGCTCAGTGTTGTGGGGCTCATCGTATCCGCTGTTTCACTGCTGCTTGGCAGTACCTGCCCGACTTACCTGATATTCGGCATCTGCTGTCCCTTTTGCGGCATGACGCGCGCGCACTTGGCAGCGCTTCAACTGGATTTTGCCTCTGCTTTTTATTACCATCCCGTATTTTTTACAGGCCTGCCCTTTTTATGGATGCTGATCCACCAACAGCTTTTCACAAAAAAATGGGCACGCGTGCTTTGGTGGGTGCTGATCATGATTTTGGGCACCGCTCTTGGTGTGACCTATATCGTGCGCGTTTGCACACTGGGATTTGATTTTTTCGCATAATACCTCAATAGCACCGCTGCTGGCGGTGCTATTGCCGAAGAGAGCCGAACTCACACGGTTTTGAGCGGCAAATATCTGCACCTGCTGCAGAAAAAATTCTCGCAATATCTTATATTGCTTCGCATTTTTTCTTGGCATCTGCGAAATATTTGCTCGCGCAAAACTGCGCAGCAC
>JAFTLD010000091.1 GCA_017452945.1 Clostridia bacterium
CCAGCGGGGAAGGCTTTTTTATCGCGCCCGTCTTGCTCAATTAACCGCTGCGGGGAGTGTGATGATCCTTCCCCGCTGGGGAAGGGGGCGCCGCAGGCGACGGATGAGGTCACCACAAGGATGCTCCTTCACGTCTTATTTCTGCAAAAACAGCAGGCACTTGCTCAAAGCCGAACAATTTCCTGCTATTTTTTCGCCAATTCATCAGTTCGATCGGGCTGTCTTTATTTTATGTACATTATGTTGAATATTGGCAGGGAAGGCAATATATAATTGTTAACTATTTTTGAAAAAATTCTTTACAAATGCGATAAATTGTGATACAATTATTAATGATCATAAAAAAACATGAAATTTGCATAAATTTCCGACAAAATTCATTCATTTATCACATAGCGTACCTATAGCGCATGTATGATATACTTGAAAAAATGAAAAGACTAAATACAAGGAGGATCCCAAACCATGATGGATACCAAAATTCTTGTTGTGGATGATGACAACAATATCAGCGAATTACTTAAGGTGTATTTCACCAATGAAGGCTATGAGGTTAAGACTGCATCCGACGGCGTAGAGGGCATCAGCTTCTTTAAGATGTACGAGCCCGATATCGTGCTGCTTGACATTATGCTGCCCAAAAAGGACGGCTGGCAGGTTTGCCGCGAAATCCGCGAAATGTCCTCTAAGCCCATTATCATGATCACCGCAAAGGGTGAAGTGTTTGACAAGGTGCTGGGTCTGGAGCTGGGTGCGGATGACTTTGTGGTCAAGCCCTTTGATATGAAGGAGCTTTCTGCACGTGTCAAGGCTGTGTTGCGCCGCTATCAGGCACATACCAACCAGGATGATGACGAGGTGGTCAAGTTTGAGAATATCGAGATCAGCCGTCAGAAGTACGAGCTCAAGCTCAAGGGCAAGAGCGTGGATATCCCCCCCAAGGAGCTGGAGCTGCTGTATTTCCTGGCTTCCAACTATAACCGCGTCTTTACCCGCGATCAGCTGCTGGACAAGGTCTGGGGCTTTGATTACCTTGGCGACTCCCGTACGGTTGACGTACACGTCAAGAGACTTCGCGAAAAGCTGGAGGGAGCTTCGGATAAGTGGATCTTGAAGACTGTCTGGGGTGTTGGCTATAAGTTCGAGCTGTTGGGCTAAGGAAAAGCTGTGTTTAAGAGTCTGTTTTTTAAGTATATTACAGCGTTTGTGCTGATCATTATGGTCAGCTTTATGCTGCTGATCCTGATCATCGGCAACATCATCAACGGCTATTCGCAAGAGGCCCAGACCGAGGTCATCACCAATTCAGCCGCCGCTGCGTATACTTATGTGGACGAGAATTACGAAAAAGACATACCGTTTTCACAATATATCGCGGAAAATGAGCACAGCACGGCCGAGATTTTTCAGGCGTTGACCGTGAATGCCGACGGGATCACCATTCTGCTGACCGATGAGAACGGTACGTTGCTCATGGGCTGCGGTGTGGAGCAAGAGCTGTTCAAGGTCGGGCAGGTGCTGCCCATGGAACAGCTGCAAGAGGTGTTGGTCGGACAACACGTGCGCACCACGGATACCTTTGCGGGGCTTTTTGACGAGGCGCATATCGTGCACGCGCATCCTATGATGGACGAAAACGACGTATACGGCGTGCTTTTGGTGTGCGCGGATTCTTCGGACTGGAGAGATCTGCGCGATTCCACCGTGCAGGTCATCATGGCAGCAAGCCTTTGGGTTATGCTGGCAGCGTTGATCGCGTTTTATTTCATCACCGAGCGTATCATCACGCCGCTCAAGGAAATGAGCCGTGCTGCCAAAAGCTTTGCTGCGGGAAAATTTGACGTGCGTGTGCCGGTACACGGAAACGATGAGGTGGCAGAGCTTGCGCGTGCGATGAACAACATGGCGCAATCCTTGGAGGCGCTGGATAATATGCGCACCTCGTTTATGGCCAACGTGTCGCACGATCTGCGCACGCCCATGACCACCATTTCGGGCTTTATCGACGGGATTCTGGACGGTGTGATCCCCGCGGATCAACAGACCTATTATCTTGGTATCGTATCCGAGGAGGTCAAGCGCCTTTCGCGTCTGGTCACGCAGCTGCTGGATCTGTCGCGTATTCAGGCGGGAGACCGCAAGTTTGTGTCCGCTCCGTTTGATATTTGCGAGGTCTGCCGTCTGATTCTGATCTCGTTTGAGCAAAAGATCGATCAGAAGCACTTGGACGTGGAATTTGATTGTGAGGATGAAAATATCTACGTGTTTGCCGATCGCGATGCTATGTATCAGATCGTGTATAATCTGGTGGATAACGCGGTAAAATTCTCAAGAGAGGGAGGCACGCTGCGCATCAGCCTCCACCGTGTCAAAAAGGGACAAAAGGTCAGAGTGCGCGTGTATAACCAAGGGCAGGGAATTCAGAAAGAGGATCTGCCGTACGTATTTGAACGTTTTTATAAGAGCGACAAGAGTCGCGGATTGGATAAGAAGGGCGTCGGATTGGGTCTTTATATCGTAAAGACCATCATCGAAGCCCATCATGAGAGTATTGCTGTTGACAGTGTGGCGGGAGAATGGTGTGAATTCACCTTTACGCTGCCCGAGATCGATGCTCCCGAAAAAGCATGAGAGGAGGAGCGACGTTGGAAGAGAAATATGAAGGTATGCCCGAGCAGGCATCGGGCGAGAACCATGATCAAGTACAGGAAACAGAGCAGATATCGGAGCAGATATCGGAGCAGGAGTCTGTAACAAATCCTGCGCAAACAGAAGAGCAAGTGCCTGTGCAGAATGAGGAAATTGAGATGCAGCCAGCAGAGCAAGCGTTTGAGCAGGATAAGCAAAAAAAGGCTGCGGAAGCTGAAGCCCGGACGTCTCTTGCAGATAAGGATGCTTATCAATATCGCTGGAATTATGAGGAGCAGCGTGAAGCCGACCTGAAAAATGCTTCGGGAAAGCGTTCACATAACCGCGGTGCATGGGTGTATGCCGGCATTATGACTGCCGTGTTTGCCCTTTGCTTTGGAATATTGCTTGGGGTGTTGATCCATGATGCACTGACGCCTCCTGTGAGTGAAAACACCACCGTACAGGGTGGATTTGCCGGAAACGTAACGGTCGTAGGCGGCGGTGACGAGCAGACCATTGAGATGAGCGCCTTGGAATCTGTGCGTAATTACACTGTCGTGATCACTGCACGAACGGCCGATGGTGTGGGAACAGGGACGGGCATTGTGTTAACGCAGGATGGTTATATTGCAACCAACTACCATGTCATAGAGGATGCACAGACCATTACCGTTAAGTTTTATAACGGTCAGTCAGCCATTGCTGAGGTGATCGGGTATTCCGAAATCGATGACCTTGCCGTGATCAAGGTAGAGGCTACGGGCTTGTATTGCGCAACGCTGGGCAGCTCATCGGATATCGTAGACAGCCAAAGCGTGTATGCCGTTGGTACGCCTGCAGGCGAGGAATATGCCTGGAGCGTGACAAAGGGCGTTGTTTCCTATGCACAAAGAGAAGTCAAGCTTTACGACGACGAAGGCATTCTGGAAAAGAAAATGAAGCTGATCCAGACTGATACGCCTGTCAACCCGGGTAACTCGGGTGGGCCTTTGGTCAATTCAAACGGTGAGGTGCTGGGCATCATCACCATGAAGCTTTCGGGGCAGTATGAGAATATGGGCTTTGCCATTCCGATCGACGGTGCGATGGTGCTGATCAATAACATCATTGAAACAGGCGAGCCGGGTGAATCTCCCATCACTACCAAGCGTCCCTTGATCGGTATTGTGGGCGTTGGTGTCGAGGCGGGCAAGTACTATATCAACGTGCCCGGTGAGAACAGAATTCAAGAGGTGAGTGAGGAAGACGCCAAGCTCAATCCCGAAGAAGTATTCTACGCAGCATATACCGGTGTTTGGGTGCAGAGCACCACGCCCGGGCTGGATGCCGCCAATAAGCTGCAGCCGGGCGATATTATCGTGCTGGCAGACGGCCAGGAGCTTGTCAGCATTTACGATTTGATGAACGTCATCAATCAGCACAACGGCGGAGATACCGTTGAAATCACCTATTACCGTAACGGTGTTGCCAACATCGTGAACATTACACTTGGTTACGCAGACTGATAAAAGGAGGACAATATGGCTTGGGATAACTGGCTTTTTGAGCATATAGGTGCTTGGGATTACCTTGTACGTATTGTCGTAGCTTGCTTGTGCGGTGGACTTGTCGGCCTTGAGCGAACCAAACGACTCAAGGAGGCGGGGATACGAACCCATATCATTGTGGCGCTTGGCGCGACCTTGATCATGGTGGTGTCCAAATACGGATTTTCGGATGTGATCGGGGCAGATGCCTCGCGTATTGCCTCCAACGTCATCACAGGCATCAGCTTTTTGGGCGCGGGTGTGATCTTTGTGCGCGGAGGCTCGGTCAAGGGCTTGACCACCGCCGCAGGCATCTGGGCAACCGCCGCAATCGGCCTTGCGCTTGGCGCAGGCATGTATACGGTGGGCGTGCTTTGTACGGTGCTTATGATCATGCTGCAGATCTCGCTGCACAAGTTCCTGCCCGGGGATATGCAATCCTCCAAGGAGCTTTTGCTGGTGATTTCTAAGGATTATCATACCGTTATGCCCAAAATTCGCACAAGACTGGAAGAAATGAAAATTCTGATCTCCGGTGTGGAGATGGAAAAGATGGATGACGGCAACGTGCGCGTGAGCATGGAGGTGCGCATCCATAAGGATAACCTCAGCGACGAACTGCTTGACCTTGCGGATGAATTTCCCGAGATCAAGTCGATCGTGATGTGATTAAAGTAAACAAAAAATCGTGGTTGCAGGGACAGGCGTCTTCGACTGTCCGCGATATACAAATTTCGGCAGAGAGCTTGTCTTCTCTGCCGATTTGTGTTATAATGGTGTGGGTGATGAATATGGATGAATTGAAAAAGAGAAAAACACCAAGATATCAGAGTTTTGATTACAACAGCGTCGGTGTATATTTTATAACGATTTGCACACAAAACAGACGATGCATCCTTACTCGCATTGTAGGGACAGGCGTCCCCGACTGTCCGCAAATCGAATTGACAAAATATGGGCAAATAGCAGAAAAATACATCAAACAATTAAATGATTTCTATAATCATCTGTCTGTTGAAGAATATGTAATAATGCCTAACCATATCCACCTTTTGCTTTGGGTGAAGGAAAATAAGAATACGATTGAAAACGGACAGTCGAGGACGCCTGTCCCTACGAATATTGAGAGAGCGAATAGCGCGTGTTCTCAATTTGTGTCTACATTTAAGCGTTTTTGCAACAAGGAATATGGCGAGAACATTTGGCAAGCTCGTTTCTACGATCATATTATCCGTAACAGCGAAGACTATGAAGAGCACGTAAAATATATCTATGAAAACTCAATCCGTTGGTATTACGATGAATTATACACAGAAGAATAGGGGGTTAAATATTTGTTTTCCGCGAAGTAAATTTTTACCTTAACGGACAGTCGAGGACGCCTGTCCCTACAGAAGAAAACGGAAACACAACCGGTAACGGACAGTCGAGGACGCCTGTCTCTACAAAACAGGTGTAAACTTCCTTATGAAAAGCAGCTTTTGCTGCTTTTTTTTTATGCATTGAAGCGCTTTTGCAGAACGAATTTCATCCGATCCGTATGCAAATCGGCCACAGCAAAAAAGGTTGCGGAATTTGCAGAGAGTGCAGGTGGGGACGCATTGTTTTCGATATTTTGGTAAAATATAAGAAAAACCATATATGCTTAGGAGAACAATATGGAGCGAATGATAACGGATGATGAGCGGATACAAGCCTTTGCGGCCTATCTCAAAGAAAATGAAAAGAGCACAGCGACCGTGGAGAAATACGTGCGCGACGTAAGCGCATTTTGCGTGTTTGCGGGTGGGTGTGAGATCGACAAACAAACCGTCATGGATTATAAAACCTATCTTGGCAAGCATTACGCCATTGCAAGTGCCAATTCCATGCTTGCCGCACTCAATGCTTTTTTGCGCTATTGCGGGGCAGGGGAGCTTGCAGTTAAGCGGTTCGTCATGCAAAGGCAGGTTTTTTGCGGACAGGAAAAGGAGCTGACGCGCGAGGAATATTACCGCCTGGTCGATACGGCAAGCAAGCGGAAGGATGAGCGGCTGTGCCTGATCCTGCAAACCATTTGTGGCACGGGCATTCGCGTCAGTGAGCTGCAATTCATCACGGTCGAGGCTGTGCAAAGGGGAGAGGCAACCGTGCATTGCAAGGGCAAAAATCGCCGCATTTTGCTGGTTTCTGCATTGCGAAAAAAACTGGCGCGCTATGTCAAAATGCAGAAAATCCGCTCGGGAAGTATTTTTGTCACGCGCAGCGGCAAGCCGATCAGCCGGGTTGATGTCTGGCGGCAGATGAAAGCCCTGTGCAAGCAGGCGAACGTGCTGCCAAGCAAGGTGTTTCCGCATAATCTGCGGCACCTGTTCGCGCGCATCTTTTACAGCATGGAAAAGGACATCGCCAAGCTGGCGGATATCCTTGGACATTCAAGCATCGACACCACGCGCATTTATATCGTGACAACGAGTGCCGAACACCTCAAAAAAATGCAGAGAATGCATCTGATCCTATAATACTGATCTCTGATAGAAATATCGAATTATCCACGGTAAAACCTTGTTTCATCTGAATCTTGACATATCACCGCATTCCCCAAAGCAAAATGCTGCATGGATTGAAACGGATATGCATAAAGCCGGATGCGCGATAAAAGCCTCCCGCAGCGGGGAGGCTTTGCAGCGCGAATCCGATCCTGTGATCATCCGATCGGGTAAAAAAGTAACTCTCGATGATCTATCATCAATGTAAAGTTTTAGATGAAACAAGATGGTAGGGGGCGGCGCCCACGACGCCCCGAATACCCTGCAAAACAAGCGGGCTGTCGAGGCGCCAGCCCCTACCCAAGTTTAGGTTTCTATCAGAGAATGGTATAAGATCAAAAAATTGCAATAAAAAAACCGATGCCCGCGCATCGGAGTGAGTAACATAATGAGAGTTATGTTGCATAATTCTCATGTCTGTCCTATGATCGTGTTTCATTATAACACTCAAAAACAAAAAAATCAATAGTGCTTGCACGAAACGCACATTTTTATACATAAAAAAGCAAAATTTTGACGCGACAAAGCAACCTTTCGAACTGTTTTTTCAAAAAACAGCAGCGAAAGGCTTTTGTCGTGTTTTTTTAAGCCCTTATTTTTGCTTTTTATTTGATTGCAGCAGGTGGCGCAGTTCAGCATGTTGCAACATAACTCTCATTATGTTCCGTGAAAAAACTATTTTATTTCAAAGGAGAACAAACTCATGAAAACAAACAACAAGGGCTTTTCGCTCGTAGAACTCATTGTCGTCATTGCCATCATGGCTATCTTGGCGGCTGTCGCTATTCCCACCTTCTCTGGCTTCATTACTAAGGCTAATGTTTCTTCTGATGAAAGCTTCATCAATGATGTTACTTATGCTGCAAAGATTGCTCACACCGTTGAAGGAACTGTTTCTGATGTAACTGTTACTGCTACAAAGGGAGATGTGGCTACCCAGATCACTTACAAGGTAACTGATTCTGAAGATAATGTTGTTACCTACACCATTACCAGTGCTACTGCTGTTACTGCAGATCCTACTACCGCAAGCACAGAAGCTGCTGAAGATGTCGCTGCATCTATTGACTGGACTTACAAGTTCAAGACTGCTGATACAAGAACTGTTACTGAAGACTAAAAATCAATTTTCTCAATGCTAACAATATTTGCATAAGGGAAAACACATAGTATTTCAAGTTTCCCGGCCAAGGGCGCTCTTTGGTCGGGAAATGTGCTAATGAAAGGAATTTATTTTTATGAAGGAATTCTTGTTTTCGAGATCCCATAAGAAGCACTATTCCAGCGCAGTTGTGCGTATGGGAAAGAACAACTTGGGTTTCTCGTTGGTTGAATTAATTATTGTTATTGCGATTATGGCGATTCTTGTTGCAGTTGCTATTCCTGTGCTTGCTGTCTTTATTGAAAAGTCCAAGGTAGCGAATGATAAACAGAAAGTGACTGATATTCTCTATGCCGTGAATTTGGCTGGACAATCAGCGCAGTATCCTGTAGACCTTCCTCAGGTAAGTGATGAGGGATTGCAAATTCCTGTTGGCTTTGTCATTCTTACAAACTCCGGAGCACCAATTATATTAGGAAGTGATGGCTCGGTTGCGGCGTCTGGAGATACATTTACTGTTACTCCTGGCGAAAAAGGGGAATTAATTTCTGAGATGATGACTGATGTAATCGGAAGTAATTTTAATTCTGAATATAAGTTGCAGAATGAAACATGGAGTGGAGCAGATATCCCCACCTTGTATGCTGACACGAGCGAATTGTTTACAGATGTGAAAACATTGGCGAACGTTCTTGCGCTTAGTGGCCTCACTGATTATGGAACGGGTGAGGAAGTGGTTGCAGCAGTAGCACAGAACATCATGGATAAATATGGTACTGAGGAAGGCCGAGAACAGTTCATTTATCAATGGACTCATGTGACATCCGATGAACATACATTTGGTTTGTCTGCATATGGGCAGGAAACATATATCGCTGTTCGAAGAGCCTACAACGAATCCGTAGCAGCTTATATAGAGAGTAAAACTCAGGCGCAACACACCGCTGCCGATACTTATGCATTTAGTACAGGTGTGGATTTGTCTGACTATGGAATTGATATATCCGCATATAAAAATTGTGACCATCAGCAAAATGTAACGCAAGATCGTGGAAGTCACACAGCTGCTCTTGAAACATATGGCGAAGTGTCTGTTGGTGATTTGATTGTATCTGATACAGTGTATTATGGTGTATTTGATACTGATAGCAAAGGCTATGGAACTATTAAAGAGTGGTATACGTTTGGTGCAACACTATATACCAATAATGGTGGTGTATTAGCTGACAATGTTCAAACTTGCTCTGAATGCAAAACAGCAGTGACGAATTATCAAAAAGCAGATTGCCCTGAAGCAGCAGTAGACGCAGATGCGTTTTATAAGGTAATGAAGACGATCGAGGCCGGTGCTGAACAAGGATGGACTACATGGGATCAGTATGAAGGATATGTAAATTCCTTTGCAAACATGTATGCCGGTATTGAAACCATTCAAAACAGTTTAGATGCAAACGAAACAAGTTATATAATACTTACCGTGTATCAAAATGAAGACGGCCTCCTGTATGCCGAATGCAACACCCCTGGTGTGTTGGATGAATAATTCATCAATCCACCCCCGCAACAAATAACACATTCAACGTGCTAAAATGAAACCCGTTATGGTTACAAGCGGTCTTGTGGCAAGCTGTCCGGACATTCTTGACATTTGGGACTATGAGAAAAACGAGGGGATCTGTCCGCAGGAAATGAGCCTTCACACCAAAAAGAAGGTATGGTGGAAGTGCGACAAGGGGCATAGCTGGCAGTCGCCTATCAACGGTGTTGCTGCAAACGGCACGCGCTGTCCGTATTGCGCGGGCTACAGGGCTATCCCGGGCGAGACCGACCTTGTCACGCTCTTTCCCGAAATCGCTGCCGAATGGGACTTTGACAAAAACGGTGATCTTGATCCCGGCAGCACGGCCCCCGGCACACACAGCAAGGTTTGGTGGAAGTGTGCGCTTGGCCATTCCTGGCAATCTGCACCGTATTCGCGGACAGGGAGCCGTAATTCCGGATGCCCCTATTGCACGGGGCGCAAGGCATTGCCGGGATTTAACGATCTTGCAACCTTAAAGCCCGCTTTGGCGAGTGAATGGTATCAGCCTCTCAACGGGGATTTGACTCCATCCGACGTGACTCTTGGGAGTAACAAAAAGGTCTGGTGGCGTTGCTCCGACAACCACGTTTGGGAGGCGTACGTTTACGCGCGGACAAGATTCAAGGGCAGCGGTTGTCCCGTTTGTACGGGTGTGGCAAAGCCCCGTAGGATCAAGTATTTCGTCGATGACGATTTTGTGCTGATCCGCTCCCAATCCTGACGGCAGCCCCCGATTCCCAAGACGCATATGAAACAAAAGCAGAAGTCTATCATTGTAGGACTTCTGCTTTTTGATGTGATAAGACGTGAAGGAGTGGTTTCATGGGAACCCCACCACCGCTTCGCGCCACCTCTCAAGGGGAGAGAGGGTCCTCTTGCCCAATGGGATGGATGATTCAAAAGGGATTTGAGCGGTTTTATGGGAACCTCATCCACCGCAATCGCGTCACTTGTTTCCCTCGTTCCTCGGTCAACTGCGTTCCGCTGCGGTCCCCCTTCCCCAGCGGGGAAGGCTTTTTGGCACGCATCCTCACCGTTTATTTATCCGTTCGAGTGAGAATATTTCCGCTATCCGTCTTGTTACGCCATAGATCAAAGGGCAACCATGATAAGCCTTGCCCCGCTGGGGAAGGGGGACCGCAGCGGAAGAGAATTTTGCGGAGAATCCGCGAAATGATCGACGCGGTTGCGGTGGATGAGGTTCCCATGCGGACGCTCTTTCACGTTGTAAAAAATCAAAAAACATCAGGAGTCTGTTTGGCTTGTGACCGGACTCCTGATGCTATCCTATTATGTTACCCCAAAAAAGGATTGAGCTTTGCCGTTTCCTTCATGCCGAAAATGACCGAACGCGGCTTTTTGGACTTGAAAATGGCAGAGCCGGCTACGATGACGTTGGCACCCGCACCCGTGCAATAGCCGATGTTGTCGGGATTGATGCCGCCATCCACTTCAATATCCAGCTTCAGCCCCTTTTCGATGGCGTATCTGCGCAGCACACGAACCTTGTCAAGCATAGGTACCATGAAGGACTGACCGCCAAATCCCGGCTCGACCGTCATGACAGTGACCTGCGAGATTTTAGGCAGATAGGGGAATACGGTTTCGATCGGTGTCTTGGGCGAGATTGCCATGCCTACACGCATTTCGTGCGATGCAATGGCGCGGATCACCGCTTCGGGATCATCGGTGCTCTCGATATGGAAGGTGATCATATCGGCACCTGCTTTGACGAATCTGTCCACGTAGCGAATGGGATCATTGATCATGAGATGTACGTCAAAGATCAGTCTTGTGTCCTTGCGAATCGCTGCGATAAGCTCAGGACCGAAGCTGATGTTGGGAACAAACGCACCGTCCATGATATCCAGATGCAGATAAGCAGCTCCTGCATCCTCAACCTTTTTAATTTCATCAGCCAGGTGCGCGTAGTCGGCAGCCAGCAGGGAGGGAGCGATATAAGTCATAATTTTTGTTCCTTTCTGTTGCGAAATGTAGAATTTTGTCATACGCTATAGTGTGAAGACACGCACAGCAGCAGCGGCAGGGAATGCCAAAGCAAGGGAAGTTCGGAAAAATGCCGCAGGGTACTGTGCTTTTTATATATGCGTGATCAGGCAGACTGCGTGCGCTGCCATGCCAAGCCCCTCTCCGGTAAAGCCGAGATGCTCCTCGGTAGTGGCTTTGATATTGATACGATCCTCGTCGCATCCAAGTGCCTTTGCAAGATTTTGCTTCATGAGCGGGATGTGGGGGCTGAGCTTGGGGGCTTGCGCGATGACGGTTGCATCGATATTACCGATGCGGTAGCCCTTTTGGTTCAGCAAGGCAGCCACGTGTGCCGCAAGCATCAGGCTATCTGCGCCCTTGTAGGCAGGATCGGTGTCGGGAAAATGCTTGCCGATGTCACCGAGCGCAGCAGCGCCCAGCAGCGCATCCATGACCGCGTGGGTAAGCACGTCCGCGTCCGAATGGCCAAGCAGTCCTTTTTCATAAGGAATGTATACACCGCCAAGGATCAATTCGCGTCCTTTGACAAGGCGATGAACGTCATAACCGTGTCCGATCCTCATGCCTCGTCCTCCCGTTTGCGACGCAGCGCAAGCACCATTTGCGCATAGTCCAGGTCGTCCGGCTCGGTGATCTTGATGTTTTGCGCCGAGCATTTGACCATCTTGACCGGATGCTTGACAAACTCTATCAAGGAGTTATCGTCTGTTGCGGTGAATTTATGCTCGATGGCCGCATAGCTTGCCGCAAGGTACAGCGCATGGCGGAATACCTGGGGCGTTTGCGCCTGCCAGCAAAGCGCACGCTCGGGCGTTTGGGTGATATATCCGGCCTTATCTACCACCTTGATCGTATCCTTGGCGGGGATTCCGGCGGATGCGGCATCGGTCTTATAGGCAATGCGGCAGACCTCGCTGATCTCTTCCGGCGTAGTCAGGCAGCGTGCTGCGTCCGCAATGGCCACGTAGCGCACCTTGTCGCTTACCGCCTCTGCGCCTGCAAGGGCCGAGGCCTGTCTGGTCACGCCACCCGGCACCACGCGCGTCAGCTTGGTAATGCCGTATTTTTTCTTGAACCCCTCGTACAAGTCGATTTCGTCCTCTTTTGCCGCGACTACGATCTCCTTGATGCAGGGCGTATTCTGATAAGCCAGCAGCGTATGCACCACGATTGGCTTGCCGTCCAGCAGCATCAACTGCTTGGTCACGTCAGAGCCCATGCGTGTGCCGATTCCGCCCGCCACGATCACAGCGGCGGTATAGTTGCGCTTTCCGGCCTCTTTATCGGCAGCGCGCAGCACGTCAGCGACGTCGCGTGCAGCCTCTTTTGCAGTATAACTCATTTTTTCTCGCTTTCGTCAAGAGCATTGATCGCGTCAACGCGGGGCTGATGGCGACCGCCCTCAAATTCTTGGTTCAAAAATGCCTCAACCAGCTCGCAAGCCACACCGTAGCCAACCACGCGTGCGCCGAAGCACAGTACGTTGGCATTGTTGTGCATACGGGTTGCACGGGCGGAGAAGGTATCGGAGCAGCAAGCGGCACGAATGCCTGCATGCTTGTTTGCGCACATGGACATGCCAATGCCCGTGCCGCAGATCAGAATGCCTGCCTTGTAAGCACCGCTCTGAATTTGGGAGCACAGTGCGTGAGCTATGTCAGGATAGCTGCAGGATTCGGGGCTGTAGCAGCCAACGTCCAGCGCGTCAACGCCGTTTGCGGCAAGATACTGCTTGATCTGTTCTTTGAGAGCGTAGCCTGCATGATCGCAACCAATGACAATTTTGTTGATAAGCATAATTCTGTGTTCCTCTCTCATGTATTTTGATTTGCAAGTCTTTCGTTTCTCTCGCGCTCTGCCTGCGAGGGGCGCAGGTAAACGGGGGCGAGTGTAGTATCATCCGTATATGCACCGTTTTTGTATGCGGTAAGGCCGCAAAGTGCTACGCTGTAGCCGCTCTGGCTGCGCATCTCCTCGGGAACGGGCATAACGGTTGTTTTGAAAAAGCCCTCCAACGTGATATCATAGCCGTCACCGACCAGATAAACGGGCTGATCCATCGCGGCCAGTTCCTCGTCCAGCTCTGCAATGGAGATGGCACGGTCGGGACAAAGACGTGTCAGCACTCCGTCCTTGCAGGAGAACAGCGCGTTGTAGACCTGTGCGCGTCGCGCATTCATGACGGGGCAGATAATGCCGTTGCAGTAACGGAGATTATACGCCAACGCCTCCAGCGTGGACACGCCTGCGCAGGGAATATTTTTGCCAAAGGCCAACCCCTTGACGGTAGAAATGCCGATGCGCACACCGGTAAACGAGCCGGGGCCCTGACTGACGGCAAATAATTCGACGTCGTCCACTGTCCATTCTGCCGAGCGCAGGATGGATTCTATCATGGGCAGCAGCGTTTGGCTGTGGGTATTGCCTGTGTTGAGTGTATAATGTGCGATCAGACGCTCGTCCTCGCACAAAGCCACCGTGCCGACAACGGCGGTGGAATCAAGAGCCAAAATTTTCATCTGTCAGATCCTTTCTATCAAGATCTCGCGGCTGCCGGGCTGTCCGACGTCATTTTTGGTAATCGTGACACGCAGATAATGCAAGGGCAGTGCATAAGGGATCTTTTCACACCACTCGGCAATGCAGATGCCGCGATCGGGATAATCGTCAAAGCCCATAGAGTATAAGTCGTCCTCCGAATCAATGCGGTACATATCAAAATGGAAAAGCGATTGGCGGGTGGTTTTGTTGCGATATTCGTTAACTAAGGTAAAGGTAGGGGATCGCACAAGACTCTCGGGAGAGAGAACCGACGCAAAGCCGCGCGTAAATGCAGTCTTTCCCACGCCAAGATCACCGTAAAGGGCAACAAAGCGAGGGAGGGAGCGATCCTCTTGCATAGCCGTGGCAAGAGCAGCGCCAAGTGCCTCTGTATCCTCGGGGCTATTCGATTGTGCGATATGCGGAAATGTCAGCTGCATAATTACCCATCCTAAATACTTTTTCATTCTACATTATAACACAAAAAGCCCTTATTGTAAAGGGCTTTTTGTATCAAAGATGTGTTTTATTTTTCATCCGATTCCTTGCGGTCCGCTACCTGCTCGCGCGTGCCGTCTGGGCGCACGATGACCGTGTTATCCAGAATGCCTGTCATGGAGGCACGGAATTCACGAATGTATTCGGTGCGCAGCGCTGCGCGCTCCTCGAGCTCCTCGGCCGTCAGCGTTTCTCCGCGTTTGACCTTGGCTGCAAGCTCGTTGATGCGGGCAATTTTTTCTTTTTCCATAATAAACTCCTTAGTCAGCGGTATACAGCTTGTAAAGATCTGCGTACATGCCGCCTTTTTCTGTCAATTCCTTGTGCGTGCCTTGTTCGACGATGCCGTCCGCGGTCAACACCACAATGCGGTCAGCGTTCTTGATGGTGGTCAGACGGTGCGCAATGGTAATGGTGGTTCTGCCAACCGTCAGCTTTTCAATCGACTTTTGCACCAATCGCTCACTTTCATTGTCAAGCGCGCTGGTGGCTTCATCCAAAATCAGAATTGGGGGATTTTTGAGGAACACGCGCGCGATGGATACGCGCTGGCGCTGTCCGCCCGAAAGCTTGAGTCCGCGCTCTCCCACGTAGGTATTATATCCATCGGGGAGCTCGTTTATGAATTCATCAGCACCTGCAAGGCGTGCGGCTTCCATGATCTCCTCGTCGGTTGCATCAGGCTTGCCGTAAGCAATATTTTCGCGGATCGTGCCCGAGAACAGATACACGTTTTGCTGCACGATACCGATGTTCTGTCGCAGCGAACGCATGGTCACGTCTTGAATATTCTGTCCGTCCAGCAGGATCTGTCCGCCCTGCAGCTCGTAAAAGCGAGGAATGAGTGAGCAAAGCGTGGTTTTGCCGCAGCCGGAAGGGCCGACAAGCGCCACGTTCTCACCCGCACGCACGTGCAGGGAAAGATCGGTCAGTACGTTCTGTTGCTTGTCCTCTTCGTAACGGAAGGTCACCTTATCAAGCAGAATGTCGCCCTTGACGTCGCAGAGCACCTTGGCACCGGGCTTGTCTTTGATATCCGGCTCAACGTCCAGAATCTCGGAAAAGCGTTCGATTCCCGTCATGCCGCGCTGGAATTGCTCGGTGAATTCCACAATGCGGCGCACCGAGGTGAACAGCGTGGAAACGTACATCAAAAACGCAACGTAATCGGCTGCATCCAGTTGAATTACGGGGTTTTCTGCAGTCAGTAAGAGTGCGCCCACGACCACGACTACGATATACAGAAGTCCTTCAAAGAAGCGCGTGGATGCCTGGAACATGCCCATATAGCGGTACATCAGCCCCTTGATTCCAAGGAACTTGTTGTTGCCTTGTCTGAATTTCTCGATTTCGGTAGACTCGTTGGCAAATGCTTTGACCTCATGAATGCCCAAAAGGCTGTCTTCTACCTGGGAGTTGAGCTCGCCAACCTGGGAGCGCGACAAGCGAAAGGCTTCTTTCATTCTGCCGTTGAACGAGATCAACACTAAGATCATAATCGGGATCATGGCAAAGGTAACCAAGGCCAATACGGGATTGATCACCAAAAGAATGATGAATGCACCGATGATCTTGACGCCCGCTATAAAGAATTCCTCAGGGCAGTGATGCGCAAATTCCGTGATATCAAACAGGTCGTTGGTGATGCGCGACATCAGCGTGCCGATCTTGGTGTTGTCAAAATACGAAAAGCTGAGCTTTTGCAAATGCCCGAACAGATCGCGGCGCATGTCGGTTTCCATCTTGGCCCCTACGATGTGGCCGCGGTTGGCCATAAAATAGTAGGCCAGCGTGTCGATCAGACGCATCAGCAGATACACACCGCCAAAGGTCAGAATCAGCGTCACGGTCAAGGTTTCGGGGGAGGTTTCGGCTCTGCCCGTGATGTTTCGTACGATCAAGGGAAGTGCCAGCTCGCACATGGTGGTCAGTGCAGCGCAGAAAAGGTCAAAGATCAGATCCTTGGTGTAGGGCTTGTAATAGGGAAGAAAACGCTTGATGGGATGCGTTTTCCCGGTTTTGTTTTTGGCCATTTTGAATTCTCCTTTATTGGGGAAATGGGCAGTTGCTATGGCAACTGCCCATGATAGTTTTAAGCTCTGAGAGCAATACCCAGCTTAAACTTGAGATCGTTGATGATCTTCTTGGAAATCTTGTCAGCCTCTTCTACAGTCAGGGTTCTGTCAGCGGCACGCAGCGTGACGCGGAATGCGACGCTCTTCTTGCCGGCACCCAGCTTTTCACCGCGGTAAATGTCAAACAGCTCAACGTTTTCAACCAAAGCACCGCCTGCCTTGGCAATCACGCTCATGATCTTGCCAACCTCCAGCTCTTCCTCGCAAACGAAAGCATAGTCGCGGGTTGCAGCAGGGAACTTGGGCAGAGGCTTGTAGTCAGGCTCAGTGTTGGAAACTTCGAACAGTGCGTCAAAGTCGATTTCTGCGCAAAGCACGGGAATGCTCATGCCGTAGTTATCAGCCACAACGGGGTGGATCTGACCGAATACGCCGAGATACTTGCCGTCAGCCGTGGTCACGGTTGCGCATCTGCCGGGATGATAAGAGGGGTTCTCGGTGCATGCGGTGTATACGGGAGCCTTGACGCCCGCCATCTTGAGCAGGTTTTCCACAGCACCCTTCATGTCGTAGAAATCAGCGTCACCGTACATGCCTACGGTTACAACCGTCTTTTCCTCGGGCAATTTAGCGGGATCTGCATCGGGCAGATAAATGGTAGCCATTTCAAACAGGCGTACGTTCTGGTTGGAGAAGTTGTTGTTTCTCTGCAAAACCTCCAAGAGGGAAGGCAGAGCGGTGGTGCGCATGACGCTGGTGTCCTCACCAAGCGGGTTGGAGATAACGACCGAGGTGCGCAGTGCGCTGTCTGCAGGCAGCGCGATCGCGTCATAATACTTGGGGCTGATAAACGAGAAGGTCTGGATCTGCGAGATGCCCATGCCGTACATCAACTGCTCGGTTGCGACAAACAGCTTCTGCTTGGGGGTACGCATGCCCTGCGTGGTTTCTGCCTTGATGCAGGAGGAGGGGATTTTGTCATAGCCCCAGATACGCACGATCTCTTCTGCGATATCCTGCATGCAGCCAAGGTCTGCACGGAAGGAGGGCACGTAAATATTGCCGTTTTCCACGCGGCACTCCAGCGTTGCCAGAATGTCGATCATGGTCTGCTCGTCGATCTCGGTGCCAAGGAACTTGTTATACTTTTCGGGTGTGAAGGGCAGAACGGTCTGCTCCTTCTTGCCGGGGTACACGTCGATCAGGCCGTCTACGACCTCACCTGCGCCCAGCATTTCAACCAGCTGGCAAGCTCTCATCAGACCGGGCAGGCAGTTTTCTGCGTCCAGTCCCTTTTCAAAGCGTGCGGAGGATTCGGTTCTCATGCCGTTCTTCTTAGCGGTCACACGGGTGTCGGGGCCGGAGAAGCATGCGGACTCAAATACGACGGTTACGGTGTCGTTTTCGATCTCGCTGTTAAGTCCTCCCATAACGCCTGCCAATGCGCAAGCCTTATTCTGGTCTGCGATCACCAGCATGGAGGAATCCAGCGTGTGGCTGACGTTGTCAAGGGAAACGAATACCTCACCGTCAGCGGCACGGCGCACGTTGATAGCCTTACCCTCGATCTGCTTGTAATCGAAGGCGTGCATGGGCTGTCCGTATTCCAGCATGACGTAGTTGGTAATGTCAACGATGTTGTTGATGGGGCGAACGCCTGCAGCACGCAAACGTCTGCGCATCCAGGTGGGAGAGGGAGCGATCTTGACGTTCTTAACTACCTTTGCAGCGTAGCGGTAGCAGAGATCGGGTGCGCTGATGCCAACAGAAATATAGTTGTCAATATGGTCACCGTCGTCCGTACCCTTGACGGATACGGGAGGAATATGCCATTCCAGATCCATGGAAGCAGCGGTCTCGCGTGCAAGACCGATTACGGAAAGACAGTCGGGGCGGTTGGAGGTGATCTCAAACTCGACAACCGTGTCGCGTACCATCTCGACGTTGCATACGTCCTGACCGATATATGCAGCGTAGCTTTCGGGCAAGATCCAGATGCCGTTGGCCTCGTCGCCGGGGCAGTCGTGATCGGTCAAGCCCAATTCTGCAAACGAGCACATCATGCCGTTGGAATCAACACCGCGCAGCTTACCTGCCTTGATCTGCTTACCCTCTGCAACCGTTGCGGGAGCAACTGCAGCGGGAACGATGGCGCCAACGAATACGTTCTGCGCGCCTGTTACGATCTGCACGGGAGCTTCCTTGCCAACCTCCAGCTGGCAGATCCACAGGTGATCCGAATCGGGGTGACGCTCCATAGCGAGCACCTTACCAACCACAACGTTGGTGATCTCCTCGGCAAGAACTTCAAAGCCCTCCACCTTGGAGCCGGTATCGGTCATGCGATCACAGTACTTTTTGACGTCTGTAATTTTATCTGTGTCAATATAATCGTGAAGCCAATTGAATGAAAGATTCATATTCTGCTATCTCCTTTCTCAGAACTGCTCAAGGAAACGCACGTCGTTCTCATAGAACAGACGGATGTCGTCTACGTGATATTTGAGCATGGCGATACGCTCGATACCCATACCGAACGCAAAGCCGCTGTATTCCTCGGGGTCAATGCCGCACATGGAAAGCACGTTGGGGTGTACCATGCCTGCACCCAAAATCTCGATCCAGCCCTCGCCCTTGCAAAGTCTGCAGCCCTTACCGCCGCAAGCAAAGCAGGAAACGTCAACCTCAGCACTCGGCTCGGTGAAGGGGAAGTGGTGGGGACGGAAACGGCAACGGGTGTCCTCGCCGAACTGTGCCTTTGCAAAGGTCTCCAGCATGCCCTTGAGGTCGCCCATGGTAATACCCTTGTCAACTACAAGGCCTTCCATCTGGTGGAACAGAGGAGAGTGTGTTGCATCCATTGCGTCGGAGCGGTAAACGCGGCCGGGGGAGATGATGCGGATGGGGGGCTTTTGCACTTCCATGGTTCTCGCCTGTACGGGAGAGGTCTGGGAGCGCAGCAGAATGTTATCCGTGATATAGAAGGTATCCTGCGTGTCGCGCGCGGGATGGTTTTCCGGAATGTTGAGCTTCTGGAAGTTGTAAAGGTCGTATTCTACCTCGGGGCCTTCCGCAATAGAGAAGCCCATGCCGATGAAGATCTCTTCCATATCTCTCTGTACGCGGGTCAAGGGATGTACGTGGCCGACACGGGTAGCCTTGCCGGGCATGGTAACGTCCAGCTTTTCGTTCTTCAGCTGCTCTGCAAGCGCACCTGCCTTGAGTGCCTCTGCCTTTTCTGCAATGGCAGCTTCAATGTCTGCACGCACCTGGTTTGCCAGCTGTCCGATCACGGGTCTTTCCTCGGCAGTCAGCTTGCCCATGCCGCGAAGCACCGCGGTAAGCTCACCCTTTTTGCCAAGGTATTGAATTCTGATCTGCTCAAGATCTTCGCCTGCGGCAATCTTTTCAAGAGCCACCTGACGAATTTGATTCAGCATTTCTTTCATGTTGATTCCTTCCTTTTATTGTTCAAAAAATTATTTGTAAAATATAAAAACCGCCCCACATACATGGGACGGCAAAATTACCGCGGTACCACCCAATTAAAGGCGTGTGGCGCATATGCGCACAAAGCCAACACTCTGCCGACCGATAACGGTGTCTGCCGTGTCCCACTACCGCTCACGGTTCACAGGACCTGCTCCGAAGGGAAATGCAACACACGCCACGTAAGATCGCTTTCAGCCGCGTCGATCCTCTCTGTGTACGCTTTTTCGTGTGCGCTGACTTCATCATCGCATTTACCGATCCATTATATCATAATGAAAGATAAAATGCAAGAGGTTTTGAGAATATTTTTGCGAGAACGGCAGAATTTTGTACGTATCCGAAGCGATATGCAAAAACTGTATTTAGTCCTATTTTCTTTTCTTGACTTCAAAGGTGCCGCATGGTACAATGAAACTGACATAAAGAGAAGGGGGCAGGTCTATGAGCAAAAAGAAAATCATCGTTTTGGTCACCTTTTGCGTGCTGTTCGCGTTTTTGCTCGTGGGCATGCTTGCAGGCTCGGCAGCGCTGTTTTTGCTTGGTAATACGCAGGGGCTGATCGGAGAATTGCTGTCCGATGCAGAGCTCCCGCTGCTCTTTGAAAAGCTTCCGTCAGACAAAGAGCAATCCGATCAAACCGAGATGGCAACCGAGCAGGACGCCACACCTCCCGAAAACGTGGACGACGTGATCGAAATTGATTCTTCGATCCTTGAGGGCTTGCCGCCTGACGTCATAATCGGAGGCGAGCTTGACAAGGTCGAATCGTTGCCGGATGAAATGTATGATTATTTTGATTTTGCGATGACGCAAACACCGTCGTATGCAGGCTTTTCCAGAGTGCATAGGGGCATGCGACTCGAGCTTGTGATCAATATCATGGGCAAGCCGCACCGCTATATTCACCTGACCGAAGAGAGCGTGGTGCTGTTATGGAATACGGATACAGAAGAAAGCGTTACGGTTGAAGTCACGTTTGAGCAGGGAGAATACCAAACCGAAGAGGACAGGTGGAATGATGCAAGAGTGACGGATGTATTCAGATAGAGTAAAAGCAGAGTCAATTGGCTCTGCTTTTTACCATTCTTCGGATATTTTGTAGGGGTGATCGGTTTCGCCTTACGCGGATTACGTCGGTTCGCCATTGACAAAACCACCCCGATATGGTATCATAGACATATCAACTTTACGGAGGCCTGAATGAATAAGAATCAAAAATGTATATGGATATTCGCTGCAGTGTTGGCGGCGATATTGACAAGCGTTCTTGTTGGGGCAATTGTATGGATCATGACGGGGAACGGAAACGGTCTTATCCGGGATTTATTGCAACCGAAGCCTCAAACGGAACAAGAGTATTTGGATTCTATCATAGACCACGACGGGGTTAACAGACCCTGTATCGAACAGTTTGATCAGGTCAAAGAGGGGATGACCTTGGAGCAGGCTATTGAATTGGTGGGAAAACCGAATGGCTACTCCATATATAAAGGGGAGTACGATTTTTATTGGCTTACAGATCAGGAACACCCGATCTCTATGGGAATTGCATTTGAGGACGAGAATGCTGATGAGCTTTCGCGCTGGGAAAATGCAATAGTTATCCGAATTCTAAAGTGATTCCAAACAAAAACAGATAAGACGTATCAATTCTCAGGAGGTGTCGCCATGAATAAGAGTGCGAAGATCGCCATCATTGTCATCTATTCCATGGTGGCACTTTTGACTTTGGTGTTGGTGGTCGGTCTTGTCGCATCGGTCGCCAAAAACGGCGTGTGGGGTACGGTGGAGAACGTTGTGGGTGACTACGATCTGTTCGCAGGGACGGATGCCGAGCAAACAGAACCGGATTTTGCCACGCAAGAGCCCGACAGCATGCTCGAGGCGCTGATCACAGACGATCAGGAAAGTGTATCGACCCCGGAACCGTTTGACTATCAAACACTGTTTGATTTCGAAATGCAGCATAAGCCGACGTACGAGGACTATTTGAAGATTCAGGACGGCATGACGGTTGAGCAAGTGGTTGAAATTCTCGGAAAGCCGCACGATTTGGATGCTGCGGCAGGGAGCAAGTATCTGACGTGGGAAATGGCCGACGGCGGCAGCTGTTGGGTCAAAGCAGTCTCTCTCTTTGCAACCGAGAATCCTACGGAATGGTCGGAAATTCTGCAGCCACATTACGGTGGTGCAACCGTGGCGTACCATAACTGTTCCGTTCCGGATGTAGACGACGGAAAATAAACTTAAGAAACCGCCCAAGTCGCTGTCAAAAAATCGCGAAAACGTTGTTATATATAATGAGAACATAAAAAGAAAGGAGTGCTGTCATGAATAAGAGTGCGAAGATTGCCATTATCGTCATCTATTCCGCGGTGGTACTTTTGACTTTGGCGTTGGTGGTCGGCCTTGTCGTATCGATCGCTAAAAACGGCGTATGGGGCACGGTGGAAAACGTTCTGGGTGACTACGATCTGTTCGCAGGGACGGATGCCGAGATCGAGCAAGCACCGGAAATCACCGCAGAGGAAACTACCCTTGCACATACCGACGTGCCCGAAACCGAGCCTGCAACCGAGTCCGTGACCGAGCGCGAAACCCAGAGGAATATGCAGGAATTGTTCGGCTTTGAAAGAACCGAGGCGTTAGAGGAAATCTTTGATTTTGACAGAATCCATGAGCCGACGCGGGAAGAGGTTAGAAGCATTGTGATCGGTATGACCTATCAAGAGGTGATTGCCATAACCGGAAAACCGCATGGATATTATGAGACCAATGTATTCGAAAACGGAGATTATACTGTGTTTTGGTGTACCGAAGAAGGATATGAACCGTATGCAAGATGGATCAGCTTCACACTCTCGGACGAGTATGAATCCGAGCAAGAACGCTGGGAAAATGCCCGAGTGTCAGACATTTCCGCCGGATAAATGGCGTTCTTTCTGGAAAAGAGTATAGAGATTATTTGAATTATGATATCGAAATCACAGTATAAACAGCTGTAGGGGGCGACGTCCTCGACGCCCCGGATTAGCAGAAA
>JAFTLD010000002.1 GCA_017452945.1 Clostridia bacterium
TTTTTGATCGACCTTTTTTCAAAATGGTCGCGGGGGCTTGGGGCAGAGCCCCAAGTCGCCTCCGCTGAGGCGAAATTATCTCGGCGTGTCTTTGTTGCCAAGCTTTTTTCTTTACGCCCGCAGTGTCAAAGAAAAAAGCGGGAATGGATTAGGATGTGTTATATTGAGAAAATTCATTCCGTACTTTTTCTTGGCTATGTAGCCGCAAGAAAAAGTACCAAAAAGAACGGCGAGTGGAAATTTCGCGCCTGCGGGCGCGACCAAGGGCTGCGCGCCCTTGGATGGGCGGTCGCTTTTTGAAAAAAGCGACGCAAAAACTTTCATGAGGGGGCGTCTGTGTGGTGGCGGTTATTTGTGATACGGTGTACCTTTGATAATGGTGAACGCGCGGTAGGTTGCCTCCAAGAGGATCACGCGCATAAGCTGGTGCGGAAAGGTCAGGGCGGACACCGAAAGCCGCAGATCGCACGCGCTCTTGACGCTTGGCGCAAGTCCAAACGACGAGCCGATCACAAGGCAGATCTCTCCGTGCGTCTGAGAGATCTGCTCGATCTTTTGCGCAAGCTGCTCCGAGGAAAGCTGCTTACCCTCCACGCAAAGCGCGATCTTATAGGCTCTTGGTGACATGGCGGCAAGGATCTGCTTGCCCTCTGCCTCAAGGGCCGCGTCAATTTCCTTTTGCGAGGGCTTGTCCGAAAGCTTGACCTCGGACAGATTTACCTCTGTGAACTTGCAGTAAGCCCCCAGTCTTTTTTTATATTCCTCGGCCGCCTCGCGCAAGTACGATTCCTTGAGCGTGCCTATGGTGATGAGTTTGACGTTGAGCATACGTACTCCTTACAGTAACATAAATACAATCAGAATAGAAATTTGCACGGCGAATTTCACATTTCGCCCTTAGGCGAAATATTTCATTGCGCGTCAGCCGGTTACGGGAGTAACCAGCTGACGTGTACAGGATCGGCCACGCGCAAATTGAAATCCTTGTCGCCAATGGCGCAAAAGGTTTCGTGAAAGGCCAGGCGCGGTGTGTTGTTCTGCTCGGAAAGATGCGCCAGCAGAATGTTTTTGGTGCCGCTTGCGTACAGCTGTGCGGCAACGCTTGCGCAATCCTCGTTGGAAAGGTGTCCCTTTTTTGAGCGGATGCGCAGTTTGAGATCGTACGGGTAAGGCCCGTCCATGAGCATGTCGGGATCATGATTGGATTCCAATACCACGGATTCGCAGCCCAAGAGATTTTCCAGAATTTCAGGTGTAATATAGCCGATGTCGGTCGCGTATGCGATCACGGTCGGCTCTTCACCGTCAAGTGTCAGGCGATAGCCCACCGAGGTGCGGCTGTCGTGCGGTGTGCGAAATGCCTGTACCTGCACGTCACCTATGCGTACGCAGCAAGTCTTTGCGTCGGGATAGCTGTGAATGATGCTTTCCAGGTGCGGTGCTGCACAGCTCAATCGCTCGGCACTTGCCGCTTGTACGTGAATGGGCAGGGGATAGCGTTTGCAGAATACGGGCAGCGCGTCAATGTGATCGCGATGCTCGTGCGTGATCAGCACAGCGTCAAGTGAGGCGGGATCTACCCCGATCTCACAGAGCGCTGCGCAGACCGCCTTGCAGTTCTTGCCCATATCGATCAGAATTTTCGCTCCGGGCGTTTCTATGTACGTGCAGTTGCCCTTTGAACCCGAAAACAGGGTACAGATACGGTAATTTGCCATGTTATGCACCCAAATATTGCCCCCAAACGCCGCCGAACAGCGTGGGAATGGCCGTCAGGATCAAAAAATCGATGGCTAAAGGGGTGAACAGCGCAAACAGAACGATGATCATCCATTTGGACTTACGCTTGCAATCCGCACCGTTTTTGATAAACGCCTGCTTTTGCTCCTCGCTCATGCTGTCCGGCAGCATTTCGGGCATGATATGATCGCGTGTGAATGCACGGTTATAGATAATGTAGACGAACAGGAAAATCGCGCCGGCTGCGGCATAAGCGATCGGAACGCCCAAGCCAAAGATCTGTGCCGTCAGCAGATATTCCATGTGTTCGGATAGGGAGATCAGAAAAAAGTACAAAATGGTGGAAGCTACCGAGCAGCCAAGCACCAGCCCAAGCAGCAGCTTGTCCTTTTTGCTTGCGGGCTTGCGCTCGCGAGGCTCGCGCTCTTTTGATGGCTGATTTGGCAGCATGGGGGATGAATTCTTTTGGAAAAAAGACATTTTCAGCCTCCGTTATGCGATCTTGCACGCGCCAACCTGACGGATGTGCAAGGGCAGGCATGCACCTGCACCCAAAGCGCTGTCCATAGCCGCACGGAATTGCTCGACGAGTGCGACAGGCACGAACGCCTGAATAGTACCCGCAAATCCGCCGCCGTGTACGCGCCATGCAGCGCTCTTGCCCGCAAGAACGCGCTCTGCAAGGCAAAGCGCAAGTGAGAGTCCTTGCTCTTCGGGTGCTTTGGTGGTGTAAATGTTCTGCAGATAGCAGAAGGAGGATTGTCCGGACGCGCAAACGTGCGAAAGGAATGCGTCAAGGTTGTCGGAAAGGAGTGCCTCGGTCTGTGCCAGTACGCGCTTGTTTTCTGCAAAGAAGTGCAAAGCACGCAAAACGGCACGGTCACCGAGCTGCTCGCGCAGTGCGGGGATGGCTGCGATCACGTCAGCCTCGTCCACCTCGCGCAGCACCTTCTTGCCAAAGTAAGCCGCAACCGATTTCATCTCTGCGGGGATGGAGGCATAATCGTCGGTCAGATCGGCATGGTTGCCGCCCGTGTTGACGATGCACAGCGCGTATCCCGCAGCCGTGATATCAAAGGGAACACCGCGGATGATCGGCTTTGCGGGATCGGCAAAGTCAATGGCAACGATACCGCCGTGTGCGCATGCAATCTGATCCATCAGACCGCAGGGCTTGCCAAAAAATTGATTCTCGGCCTTCTGCGACATTTTTGCGATCTCCACGTTGTCCACACAGCCGTTATTATATAAATGGTTGAGAATGTTTCCGATCATATCCTCAAAGGCAGCCGAGGAGGAAATGCCCGAGCCCTTGAGCACGTCGGAGGTGGTGTAGGCGTCAAAGCCGCCCGTGCAAAGACCGTTTTGCACAAACTGTGCGCTCATGCCCGCGATAATGGAGGCGGAGGTTGCGAACTTTTCGGGATCAGGGACATGATAGGCGGTAATGTCCACCTCGTCCATGGAGAAGCCCTCACTCTTGACGCGGATAACGTTGTCATCGTTGGCAGAGGCTACTGCAATGATATCCAGATTGATGGATGCGGCTACCACGCAGCCGTGGTTGTGGTCGGTGTGGTTGCCCGAAAGCTCACTTCTGCCGGAAACCGAGAACAGTGAAACGTCACGGTCACATCCCCACAGAGAGGCGAAGGAGTCAATGGCTGCCATATAGCGGACCTTTTGCGCTGCAACGGCATCTGCACCGTAAACCTCGGCAAGGCGCGTGTCAAAAGCCCCTTGCGCAAGCGCATTTTTCATATCGGTTAATTTCATGGTCTTAGTCCTTTCTGCGCATTAAAGCTGCGTTTTGATCTTTTCCAGGCAATCCTCGCAGATGCGCTTATTATTAAAGTACACAATGCGGTCGGCATTGTTGCAGAATACGCATGCGGGATGGTATTTTTGCAGGATGATGCGGTTTTCGTCAATAAAGATCTCCAGCGGATCCTTTTCCTTGATGTCCATGGTCTGGCGAATGCTGATGGGGAGTACAACTCTTCCCAATTCGTCAACTTTGCGTACAACGCCCGTAGATTTCATAATGTGATTCTCCTTTTATATATGTTGTTGTTTTTACTGTAGTATTATTATAATAAATCTTGCCTTTTTTGTCAATAGAGAAATGGAAATAAATGGTGAATTTTCTGAAAAAATGGTATTCATGGATAAAAAATGTCGTACTGACACGAATGTGTAGTTTTTTACTTTTATTATGAATTTTTTCACCTTCGCTGTAAGTTGGCTTGATTGATGGGAAATACTTCCGGTAAAGAAAGATTTGGGAGGACGACATGCTGAAGGGTGCGCAAAAGAGAATGTACGTAGTCAAGCTGGGGGAGGATTCGATGTTTGAGGAGGCGTATTTTGTACTCAAGCGTGAAAAGGGAACAGCACAGGGGAGTGACATGGTCAGCGAGGCAACAAGGATCATTCGTCAAAGCATGGGGCAAGAGGAAAAACCCTCTTCCTCAAATAAGCGGTGGCAGCATGCCTTGATCGGCTTTGCCCTGGGTGCTTTGAGCGGTGCGGGGATTACGCTCGTTCTTTGTCTGCTTTTGTAAGCTTTTGCGCCCCTGTTGACAATTTAGAAAATGTGTGGTATAATCAATACGACTTACGTGACCGTTTTTGAAATGAGAACCATTTCTGCAAATACAAATTGAAAAAAGAGCTCTTTGACTCAAACGGGGGCCGTTATACCGTTTGAGGAAGGGCTCGGCTTTTGTGCGCAAAAAAAGAAAGGAGATCCGCGCGCACACGGAGGTATATATGGCAAAACAAACCAATCGAAATGCCGGCAGTGCCGGAAAAAAGCAATCGGCCAGAAAAAAGAGTGAGAACAAGAGCATCAGCGAAAAGATCATCAACGAAGCGCTGGAGGAAATCTACGCAAGCGTAGAGGCTGAGCAAAAAAAGAAGCCTGTGCAAAAGGCGGCTAAGAAAAAGGATGCCGAGCCTGTCAAGCACACCCAAAAAACCGAAGCCCCCAAGGCTGCGGCAGAAAAAGAGCCTGTCAAAAAGACACAGAACAAGACGTCCAAGGCAGCCGGAAAGGCTGTCAAGCAGCCTGAAATAGTTGAGCAAGCAGCAGAGCCCGCTCCCAAAAAGATCTCGGAGCGCAAAACGCACGTGCGCACCGGCAGACGCAAGGCTGAGGCTGCACAAAAGGCGCAAACAGCAGCGGCCGTGCAGATAAACCCCGACAGCCGCCTGCGCATCATTCCCTTGGGCGGCCTGAACGAGGTTGGCAAGAATATGACGCTGTTTGAATGCGACGACGAGATTTTGATCGTGGATTGCGGCATCGGCTTTCCTGACGAGGATATGCCGGGCATTGATCTGGTCATTCCGGATATGTCGTACTTGGAGAACAACAGAGAAAAGATCAAGGGCGTTGTGCTGACGCACGGACACGAGGACCATATCGGTGCCGTTCCGTATTTTCTGCGCAGCTTTAACGTACCTGTGTACGGCACTAAGCTGACGCTGGGAATTCTCAAAAACAAGCTGGAGGAATTCAAGCTGCCCTGGCAGGCTGACCTTCGTTGCGTGCAAGCAGGGGACAGCGTTTCTCTTGGCAAGAGCTTTGCCGTGGAATTTATCCGCGTCAATCACTCGATCGCAGACGCCTGTGCGCTTGCCATCAGCACCCCTGTCGGTCTTGTGGTGCACACGGGTGACTTCAAGCTGGATCTGACGCCCATTGAGGGTGAGATCATGAACCTGACGCGTCTTGGTGAGCTTGGCAAGCAGGGCGTTTTGCTGCTGATGTGCGAGTCTACCAATGCTGAGCGTCCGGGATATACCCCCTCCGAGAAAAAAGTGGGTGAGTCGCTGGAGTATATTTTCTCGGTCAATAAAAATAAAAGAATTGTCATCGCAACCTTCTCGTCCAACGTGCATCGCGTGCAGCAGATTATTGACACAAGCGTGCGTCACGGCAGACGCGTGGCCATCACGGGGCGCAGCATGCTCAATATCGTCAGCGCGGCAAGAGAACTGGGATATATGCACGTGCCGGACGGCGTGATCGTGGAGCTGCAGGATATTAAGAGATACAAGCCCGAGGAGCTGACGCTGATCACCACTGGCAGCCAGGGTGAGCCCATGTCTGCACTCTACCGTATGGCGTTCGGTGAGCATAATCAAGTCACACTGGGGCCCCAGGATCTGGTGGTTCTTTCGGCAAGCGCGATCCCGGGCAACGAAAGCCTGATCAACCGCATCGTCAACGAGATCTCCAAGATGGGCGTCAAGGTGCTGCACGACTCGGTCGTGGAGGTACACGTATCGGGACACGCCTGCCAGGAGGAGATCAAGCTGATGCAGGCCTTGACAAGACCGACCTACTTTATGCCTATTCACGGTGAATATAAGCACATGGCGGCCAATGGTGAGCTGGCAAGAAGCATGGGCGTTCCTGCCGATCACATTTTCATTTCGGATATCGGCAAGGTGCTGGAGCTCTCGGAGAGCGGTGCCAAGTTCACTGGTACGGTACCTTCGGGTAAGGTGCTGGTGGACGGCTCGGGCGTGGGTGACGTGGGCAACATCGTGCTGCGTGACCGCAAGCATCTGTCGCAGGACGGTTTGATTGTGGTGGTAGCTACGGTGGATATGCACGCAAAATACGTGCTGTCCGGACCGGACATCGTTTCGCGCGGCTTTGTGTACGTGCGCGAGTCCGAGGATCTGATGGAGCAGATGCGGCAGATTGCAGCGCAGGCTATGGACAAGAGCCTGTCGGGCAGAGATGCGGATTTTTACGCCATCAAGAACCGTGTCAAGGATGATCTTGGAAAGTTCATCTTTGCGCAGACCAAGCGCAGACCCATGATTTTGCCGGTCATCATGCACGTTTGATGGAAGATTTGGCGAAATATTGTAAAAAAACACAAAAATTAAGTATTTGTTTACAAATCGATTATATTTGCATACTATAAATGCGCTATAATAGTGCGTGACTGTTTGGATGGGGGTATTATGCCCTCATCGATAACATAATCAAAAAATACAACATAGAGGTGAACCCTGACATGGGAAAAGGAAACAGAAGCAGAATTGAAAGAGCCATGACAAGTTCCGCAAACGAGAACAAGAACGTCAAGGCTAACAAGAAAAACAAGGTATCCGGTGCGGGTATCTTTGTCAGCATCACGGCAATTCTGGTCGTCATCACTCTGCTGATCGGCGCGATCGGTGTTCTTAACGACGCCGGTTGGTTCGCACGCTCTCAGACTGTAGTCGAGACCGAAAATTACCGTGTAAACGGTACCATGATGAATTATTTCTTCATGACGCAGTTCAATAGCTACTATCAGTACTACTATCAGCTGTACAGTGCTTACCAGAGCACAGGTCTGTATGATAGTGTATATGATCTGATGGGTATCGATCCCGATAAGTCGCTCAAGGATCAGGATATGAAGGTTGCTGAGGGTGCAGACCCCATCACCGTGTTTGATTACTACATGAATCTGACCGAGGAATACGTAACCAACATGCTGACCTACTGCGAGTTCGCAACCAAGGAAGGCATTACGCTGACCGAAGAGGATTATGAAGAGATCGAGCATTCCATTGAGCACATGGAAGAGAATTACGAGAGCCAGAAGAGTCTGTACGAGCAGTTCGGCATGGCTTACTATAACACCTTCTCCGCATACCTGTCCGCAACCTACGGTACGGGTGTTAAGGTTAAGGATATCCGTGCTTGCATGGAGCTGAGCACTCTGGCATCCAAGTTCGCTGAGAAGCTGAATGATGAGACAGAGGCAGAGATCCTGTCTGACGAGACCCGTGAGGCAATCGAGCAGTATGTAAAGGACAACCCCGCAAACTTCTTGATGGCGGATTACTACAGCTATCAGTTCTCCGTAACCTCCAAGAATTATGAGAACGACGCTGATTTCGAGGCTGCAAAGGCAGAGATCCTCGAGAAGGCTAAGAAGCTGGCAGAGGTTGAAGGCAAGGATGCTTATAAGGCAGCTGTTCTTGAGCTGATTAAGGAATCGGAATTGAAGACCTACCGTGAGAAGAACTGGTCTACCTTCCTGAAGGAAAATGATAACGATGAAACCAAGGCTGAGGAGGCTCTGCTCAAAAAGTTCAATGAGAGCGAGTGGACCGAAGCAAGACAGACTGTGAAGTTTGATGCAACTCTGACCACCGGTTACAAGTATCCCACTACCCTGACCGATCTGAGCAAGTGGGTCTTCGGCTATGATGCAGGCGAGCACACCGATGATTGCGATCACGAGGGTGAGCACGAGAAGGATCAGGAGGCTGCTAAGAAGGGTGATATCACCTACTTCGAAAACACCACCGAGAAGGAAGAGACCATCAAGACCGAAACTACCACCGCTGCTACCACCGAGGAGACCACCGAGGGCGCAGCAAAGAGTGCTGAAACCACTACCGAAGAGCAGACCACCGGTAGCTCTTCTACCTCCACTTCCAACAAGGTAAAGGTTACCACCTATACCGTAACCGTTCACTTGCTGGAAAAGGAAACATACCGCGATACTCAGCAGACCGAGAAGTTCGGTTATGCACTGTTCACCAGCAAGGAAGATGCAGAGAAGTTCCATGCAGAATTTACTGCACAGCAGACCAAGGATCTCGATACTCTGATCGACGTTCTTGACCACATGCACGAGGAGATCACCGTAAGCAGCTACGATGCAGTAGAGAACTACGTTCCCGGTACCGTGAAGAAGAACCAGAGCATTGAAGGCGTTGACAGCTGGCTGGAGACCGCAAAGGCCGGTGACGTTTCGGCTGTGACCGAGGTTGTTAAGACCACGACCACTACCAAGGACGGCGAGACTCAGGAAACCAAGACTACCTACTATGCAGTGATGGTTTATGAAGGCCAGGGCTATGAGGCTTGGTTCTATAATGCACTGGTAGGCGCTACCACGGTTGCAGTAAACGACTGGTATGATGAGAACGGTCTTGAGCTGACCTACAACGAAAAGGTTTACAAGTATATTGATATGTAATTGATACAGACAAAGTGGCATGGACGCGTCCGTGCCATTTTGTCCATTTGCAGCATACAATAACAGGGAAGTTATGAAAGAAGGGAAAACGACATGATTATCAATCCCAAAGAAACGACCGTTGCCTATCGCTGCCCCGCTTGCGGTGCAGGTGTCATGAGTGCGGTGGGCATTTTATCGCTGAGTGCTGAAATGATCAAGCTCAAATGTACTTGCGGACAAAGTGAGATGAAGCTTGTGTATAATCAGGACGATCAGATCAGACTGACCGTTCCGTGTATGTTCTGTCCTTCGCCTCACAATTTCCTGCTCAACAAATCGGTGTTCTTTGGCAAGGATCTTTTCTCCTTGCAATGTCCTTATTCGGATATCAACATTTGTTGCATTGGTGAAACCAATCAGGTGAAAGCAGAGCTTGCAAGAACCGAGCTGGAGCTTTTGGATCTTCTGGCTGAGAATGGCATTGAGGATATCAGTTCACTGCAGGGTGACGGGGAAGAAATGCTGACCGATCCGCAGATCTTTGATATCATCATGTTTGTCATCAACGATTTGGATGCCGAGGGCAAGATCTATTGCAAGTGTCCGCCCAAGGCCCCTTTGCCGGACGGAGTGTTACCGGGGGAGGAAGAGGGCAGATATGAAGCGCAGGTACTGGATGGCGGCATACTGATCTCCTGCCGCGATTGCGGAGCCTCACGTGTGATCCCTACCGATTCGCTGCTTGGCGCACATGCATTTTTGAATTGTGACAGCCTGAAGCTGGAATAATGAATACCCCTTGCGGTCAAAACCGCAAGGGGTATTTTACGGGTGTTATCTGCAGCCGCCGCAGCCGTTGTTGTTATTGCAGCAGTAGATGAGAATGATAGCCAGAATGATCAGCCAAACCCAGTTATCTTCAAACAGATTGCACAGACAGTTGTTCATAGTAAACCTCCGAAAAGAATGAATCGCCATACGGCTTTGGAAGCATTGCGCTTCTCAATATCATTCTATGTCGAAGACAGGGAAGTGTGCATGAATTTTGTCGCCAATGGGCGACAAAATAGTTCTATTCGCCTTTGGCGAGTGATATTGCAGGCAGTGATATTTGGGTTGCACCCAAGTGATATTCGCTACGCGAGTTTTATGGCGAATAGAATATAACTGAAGCCTTAGCCACATGGCTAAGGCTTCAATATCACTATCGCAAAGCGATAATATCACTCTTTGCGAATGCAAAGAATATCACTGAATAACATTAAAAGGCTTATTTAATCTCCACCGGCAAGCCCAGTCTGTCGGACTCAAAGGCTGCCTCCATGATCTTCATGACGAACATCATCTGCTCGTGGGTGACGATCTGCTGTTCCTCACCGTCAATTGCCTTGACGAAGTTGCGGTAGAAGTCATGTACGTCAGCCGCGGGCTGGGGGATCGACTTCTCGGTGATCGACTTCTCATCGCGAGGTGCCATAGTCTTGGTAATACCGGCAGCCGTCTGGATGGGCTTAGCATCCTTGACCGACCAGTCGTGGCAGTATACGATACGACAAGGCTGCAGCCAATCAGAGATCATGGCAGAGCCGTTGTTGCCCGACATATAGAAACGGGGCATATTGATAAAGTTGGAGGTACCGACCTCAACGTGGCAGGTCAGATCATCCTCGTAGAACATATCCAGCTTAAAGCCGTCGTCCACCTCGTCGTTTGTGATGTGGTCGCATCTGCACCAAACGCTCTTGAGCTTACGGTCGGTAACGATATTAACGATCTGGTCGATCAGGTGAACGCCCCAGTCCAGCATCATGCCGCCGCCGTGCTGCTTCATGCCTCTCCAGTCACCGGGAATACCGCGAGAGCCGTGTACACGGGACTCCATGGAGTAAACGCGGCCGAGATCACCGCTGTGGTAAACCTCACGCATGACTAAGAATTCACCGTCCCAACGACGGTTCTGGTGTACGGTAAAGCGTCTGTCATATTTGTTGGAAGCATCTATCATTTCCTGCAGATCTGCAGAGGAAAGTGTAACCGGCTTTTCCGAAATGACGTGCTTGCCTGCCTCCATAGCCGCAATGGCCAGGGGCTTGTGCATATCGTTGGGAACTGCGATGACTACGAAATCCACCTCGGGGTCTGCCAGAACAGCTTCGAAAGAGGGATATGCATAAATGCCCATTTCCTCGGCTGCCTTGTTTCGCTCGGGCTTGATATCGTATACACCTTTGAGATTGACTACGTCGTTATTTCTTTGAAAGTGGCAATGCCAGCCACCCATGCCGCCAAATCCAATGACTACTGCGTTTTTCTTTGCCATGGTAATGTCTCCTTTGATGTGAGAATAGAATGCCTGTAATTGTATTATAAGACAAAAGATGCGCACAAACAAGACAAAATTGGGTAATAATCGGAACAATATTGCTATATTTTGTCGATGGAAAATAATTTTTGTGCAGTATGCAAGAATTTTTCAAAATACTCTTGTGAAAAACGCAAAAATCGGGTATAATAAGATGATTATCTATATTTTTGATACATGTTTATGAGGAAGTATATGGCAAACAACGAAAGAATGCAAAAAATCCGAAATTTTTCTATTATCGCGCATATTGACCACGGTAAGAGTACGCTGGCAGACCGTATTCTGGAAGCGACCAGTACGGTGTCCAAGCGCGAGATGGAAGAGCAGCTGCTGGACAATATGGATCTGGAGCGTGAGCGCGGCATTACGATCAAAGCACGTGCCGTCAAGCTGGAATATGATGCTCCCGACGGTGATACTTATATTTATAACCTGATCGATACTCCCGGCCACGTTGACTTCAACTATGAGGTCTCGCGTTCGCTCAACGCCTGCGAGGGTGCGCTTTTGATCGTGGACGCCACGCAGGGCATTGAAGCGCAAACGCTGGCAAATGCCTATCTTGCAGTAGATGCGGGATTGGAGATCGTACCGGTGATCAACAAAATCGACCTTCCCAGTGCCAACATTGAGCGCTGCGTGGAGGAGATCGAGGACATTATTGGCATTCCTGCGGAGGGCTGTCCTGCTGTTTCCGCCAAAACAGGCTTGAACATCGAGCAGGTGCTTGAAGCGATTGCAGAGCAGATCCCCGCGCCCGAGGGTGATGAGGATGCGCCTCTCAAGGCACTGATCTTTGACTCGTACTACGACAGCTATCTGGGCGTTGTAGTCAATCTGCGTATCAAGGACGGCAGCCTGCGTGCGGGCGACCGTATCCGCATGATGAGCAGCGGTAAGGAGTTTGAGGTGGTCGAGGTCGGCACCATGGAGCCCTTTGGCCTTTGCAAATGCGAGATTTTGCGTGCGGGCGAGGTAGGATACCTGACCGCATCGATCAAATCGGTAGGGGACACGAGAGTGGGCGATACCGTGACCTTGGCAACCAATCCGGCAAGTGAGCCGCTGCCCGGCTTTAAGGCGGCACAGCCTATGGTGTTTGCGGGCATTTATCCCGCGGACGGTGCGCGTTATCAGGATCTGCGCGAGTCGTTGGAAAAGCTGCGTCTGAATGACGCTGCGTTGGAATTCGAGCCGGAGACCTCGATCGCACTGGGCTTTGGCTTCCGCTGCGGCTTCTTGGGGCTTTTGCATATGGAGATCATTGAGGAAAGACTCGAGAGAGAATTCAATCTCGATCTGATCACCACCGCCCCCAGCGTTATTTATGAGCTGACGCTTAAGGACGGCACCAAGGTGCGCATTGACAACCCCTCCAACTATCCCGCTCCCGACGAGATTGCCGAAGCGCGTGAGCCCATCGTCAAGGCCAACATCATGACTCCCACCGAATACGTGGGCAATCTGATGGATCTGTGCCAGGACAGACGCGGCACGTTTATCGATATGAAATACGTCGATCAGGACAGAGTCGAGCTGCACTACGAGCTGCCGCTCAACGAGATCATTTACGATTTCTTTGATGCGCTCAAGTCGCGCTCACGCGGCTATGCGTCCTTGGACTACGAGCTTGCGGGCTACGTGCCTTCCAAGCTTGTCAAGCTGGATTTCCTGCTCAACGGTGAGCAGGTGGATGCGCTTTCCTTTATCGTGCACGAGGAAAAGGCGTACCCCAGAGCGCGTAAGATCGCGGAAAGACTCAAGGAAAACATTCCGCGCCAGCTGTTCGAGATCCCGATCCAGGCAGCCATCGGTTCCAAGATCATAGCAAGAGAAACGGTCAAGGCCATGCGCAAGGATGTGCTTGCCAAGTGCTATGGCGGTGATATCACGCGTAAGAAGAAGCTGCTGGAAAAGCAGAAGGAGGGCAAGAAGAGAATGCGCCAGCTTGGCTCGGTGCAGATCTCGCCCGAGGCGTTCATGGCTGTGCTCAAGCTGGGTGACGACGACTAAACTTATGAAAAAACTGGGAATTTATTTGCATATTCCGTTTTGCGGGAGCAAATGTCACTATTGTGACTTTTGCTCCTTTCCCAACCAATCGAAAGAGATCATGCAGCGCTACTGCGAGGCCTTGTGCGCGCAGATGGAGCGTTACGCGCCCTTGGCAGCCGATTACGAGGTGGACACGGTGTATTTTGGCGGCGGGACCCCCACGGCTTTGCCTTCCGCGCTGCTTTGTGGGCTTTTGGAAAGCGTCAAGAAATACTTTTGCGTAGCAGAGCATGCCGAGATCACGGCCGAGTGCAATCCTGCCACGGCAAGTGCTTCTGATTTTGTCGCCATGCGCGAAGCGGGCTTTAATCGTCTGAGCATAGGCGCACAGAGCATGCATGATTGTGAACTGCGGCTTTTGGGACGCGCGCATACGGTCGCGGATTCTCGCGCGACTGTGGAGATGGCGCGCGCAGCGGGCTTTGAAAACATCAGTGCAGACTTGATGTACGGCATTCCGAAGCAATCACGCGCGTCCCTGAGCGCATCCATCGATGCGCTTTGCGAGATCGGTGTGGAGCATATTTCCGCATACGGACTCAAGATCGAAGAGGGAACGCCCTTTTATCACAAGCAAGATACGCTTGAGCTGCCGGATGACGACGAGGTGGCACAGATGTACGAGGATACAGTTGCAGCGTTGGCTTCTCGCGGCATTTTGCGCTATGAGATCAGCAATTTTGCAAAAGCAGGGTATGAATCGCGCCATAACTTGAAATACTGGGAATGTGGCGAGTATCTCGGATTTGGCGTGGCGGCATATTCTTGCTTTGGCGGCAGGAGATTTGGCATATCGCGTGACTTTGCTGCATATCTTGACAAAAGAGAGGTGCGGGAAGAGGATACCGTCATCACATCGACCGATCGCATGACCGAGTACGTTATGCTTGGCTTGCGGCTTGAAAAGGGAATTGACAAGGCTATGTTTGCTGCGCAATTTGGCGTTGCGTTTGACGCGGTCTACGGTGCGCGGCTGGGCGCTTATATCGAGCGCGGATTTGTTGCGGACTCGGTGCAAAATTGCCGTTTTACCACAAGCGGTTTTCTGGTTTCCAACGCGATCCTTTCGGATGTGCTGGATTTTGCGTAAAATGCATTGACAAACGATGCAAAATAAGGTACAATATTAGCAGAGGATGCACCGCATCCGTGAATTTAGAACATAAAGAGGTATATAATGGCAAACGAAAGAGAATTTTTTACGCTGACCGATGAGGACGGCAACGAGATCGAATTTGAGCTGATCGGCACAGTTGACGTTGAGGGTGTAACCTATCACGCAATGATTCCTGCTGACCAGGAGGGTGAGGAGCAGGGCTTTTATGAGTACGTGATCCTCAAGACCGAGATCGACGAGGATGGTGAGGAGATGCTTGTTACCATCGATGATGATGCCGAGTTTGACAAGATCGCCGATATCTTTGACGACATGTTCTCCGAGGAGATCGATCTGGATCAGTAATTGATCAAAAAATGAATTTCATCCTGCCGTGTGCGTGATGACGCCATGATTGGGACCTACAAGATGATTAAAGGAGCCTGAACCGAAGTGGTTTGCAGACCTCCCGTATCAAAGCTTACGGTTGACTTGTCCCGTGCTTGTTGCGGACGTTGGGAGCAGTAAAGCGGAGATCAGAAGGCACCGCCCTGGACGGCAGGGTTCAAAAACGTGGGTCACACGGCTCGGCGGGAGTTGCCCGCTACTCCATTCGGAGTAGCGGGCAGTTCTATTCGCCTGCGTGCGAGTATATTTCGCCAAAGGCGAAATTCTTGCTTACGCAGTGTTTCTCTCGCCAAAGGCGAGCTATTCGGCCAAGGCCGAGTGAATATTTCGCCAAAGGCGAAATTCCGCTTCGCGAGTTTTGGAGGCGAATAGAATAACACTGAAGCCGTAGGCTTTGAATAGATAACCCCGACAGATTTTTGAGATCTGTCGGGCTCTTTTTCGTTTACGTGACTTTCTCGTGCAAACCGATTGACACCGCGGCATGTTTGTGATAAAATTATTATGAGATAATTTGTGCTATGCACTTGATTTAAGATTTGAAAGGCAAAACCATGTACCGTATCGTATCCAGAAAACAATTGAATCCCACCGTAGTGCAGATGGATATTCAAGCTCCCGCAGTGGCCAAGCGTGCCAAGGCAGGGCAATTCATCATCTTGCGCGTGGATGAGAATGGGGAGCGGATCCCCTTGACCGTGGCAGGCTATGACAGACTGCTTGGCACCGTGCGTATCATTTTCCAAACCGTTGGTGCTACGACCGATTTGCTTGCTGCCAAGCAAGAAAATGACTGTATTGCCGATTTTGTGGGCCCTCTCGGTAAAGCAACCGAGGTTGAGGGGCTTGAACGCGTATGCGTGGTTGGCGGAGGTGTAGGCTGTGCCATTGCGCTGCCCGTCGTACAGGCTCTGCACGAGTCGGGCTGCTTTGTGCATGCCATCATCGGCTTCCGAAATAAAGATCTGGTCATTCTGGAAGAGGAATTTGCCGCAGCGTGTGACTCCTTGACCGTCATGACCGATGACGGCTCTTACGGACAAAAGGGAAACGTGACAGTGCCCCTGCAGGCAGCACTGCAGAACGGTGAGAGATTTGACCGCGTGATTGCCATCGGCCCCTTGGTCATGATGAAGTTTGTGGTCGCGACCGTCAAGCCCTACGCCATTCCCGTAGTGGTGTCTATGAATCCCATTATGATTGACGGCACGGGCATGTGCGGCGGCTGCCGACTGACCGTGGGAGGCGTGACAAAATTCGCCTGTGTGGACGGCCCCGAATTCGACGGCTATGCTGTGGATTTTGACGAAGCTATGTCGCGCAGCACCATGTACCGCGATTTTGAGGTGCACGCAAGAGAAGCCGCGTGCAATCTCTTGGCAAAGGAGGTGGAGTGATATGGCAAAGATCAATAACTCCCCCGTAAAAAATCCCATGCCCATGCAGGATCCCGTGCTGCGTGCTAAAAATTTTGACGAGGTTACGTTGGGATATGACACAGAAACTGCACTTGCCGAAGCCGCAAGGTGCCTGGGGTGCAAAAATATGCCCTGTGTGTCGGGGTGTCCTGTCAATATTGCCATTCCCGAATTCATCGCTAAGGTGAAAGAGGGCGATTTTGAGGCCGCTTACGAGGTTATCACGCGCCAGTCCTCTCTGCCTGCCGTTTGCGGACGCGTATGTCCGCAGGAAACGCAATGCGAGGCAAAATGCGTGCGCGGCATCAAGGGTGAGCCTGTCGGCATTGGCAGATTGGAACGTTTTGTGGCCGATTGGCATAATACTTACAATCAGAGCCCTGTGCAAAAGCCCGAGTCCAACGGGCATCGCGTAGCCATCGTTGGCTCGGGTCCTGCAGGACTTTCCTGCGCGGGTGACCTTGCCAAGGCAGGGTATGACGTAACCGTTTTTGAAGCTTTGCACGTTGCGGGCGGTGTTTTGATGTACGGAATTCCGGAATTCCGTCTGCCAAAAACCATCGTGCAAAAGGAAGTGGAAACGCTCAAAGCGCTGGGTGTGGATTTTCAGACCAACGTAGTGGTCGGCAGAACGGTAGAGATTGCCGATTTATTCGAAGAAGGCTATGAGGCTGTTTTTATCGGCTCGGGAGCGGGCTTGCCAAGCTTTATGGGAATTCCGGGAGAGTCGCTTAAAGGAGTCTACAGCGCAAACGAGTATCTGACGCGCAGCAATCTGATGAAGGCCTATCGCGCTGACAGCACCACGCCTATTCTGCGTGCAAAGCGTGTTGCGGTCGTAGGCGGTGGCAACGTGGCGATGGATGTGGCACGTACCGCGCTGCGCCTTGGGGCAGAGAAGGTATATATCGTGTACCGTCGCTCCATGGATGAGCTTCCCGCGCGACGCGAGGAGGTTGAGCATGCCATCGAGGAGGGCGTTGAATTTTTGCTTTTGCAAAGCCCCGTAGAAATTCACGGTTATCTAAATCCCGACGATCAGCGCGATCCTTATAACGGCTTTGTCAACGGTATGACCTGTATTCGCATGGAGCTGGGCGAGCCGGATGAAAGAGGCCGACGCAGACCGGTTGCCATTCCGGGATCGGAGTATCTTTTGGATGTGGACTGCGTGGTCATGGCTATTGGTACGACACCCAATCCGCTCTTGACCTCCACGACTAAGGAGCTGGAAACCAACAAGCGCGGCTGTATCGTGACCGAAGAGTCCACAGGACACACGACCATGAAAAACGTGTGGGCTGGCGGTGACGCCGTAACGGGTGCCGCAACCGTTATTCTTGCAATGGGCGCGGGAAAACTTGCCGCAAAATCGATCCGCGAGAGCCTTTGCAAGGAATAAAGGCAAAAAATGCAAGAAAAATAAAAAAAATTGCAAAAAACTATTGCATTCTGTCTGCGACAGGTGTATAATGTTCCCATATTGATTTTTCCGAAAAGGAGATTATGCTATGTCTTACGTAGATGAAATTATTGACAAAGTAGTAGCCCAAAACCCCGGTGAGCCCGAGTTCCACCAGACCGTCAAGGAAGTGCTGGATTCTCTGCGCCCTGTTGTTGAGGCAAATGAAGCAAAGTACCGCAGAGAAGTGCTGCTTGAGCGCATGGTCATTCCGGAGCGCATCATCATGTTCCGCGTTCCGTGGGTGGATGACAAGGGTCAGGCACAGGTCAACACAGGCTATCGCGTACAGTTCAACGGTGCCATCGGTCCTTACAAGGGCGGCCTGCGTTTCCATCCTTCCGTAAACCTTTCCATTATCAAGTTCCTGGGCTTTGAGCAGACCTTCAAGAACTCTCTGACAGGTCTTCCCATGGGCGGCGGCAAGGGCGGCTCCGACTTTGACCCCAGAGGCAAGAGCGATCGCGAGATCATGGCGTTCTGCCAGAGCTTTATGTCCGAGCTGTTCCGTCACGTAGGCCCCGATACCGACGTTCCCGCAGGTGATATCGGTGTTGGCGCACGCGAGGTTGGTTACATGTACGGTCAGTACAAGAGATTGGTCAACCGCTATGAAGGCGTGCTGACCGGTAAGGGCCGCGCATACGGCGGTTCTCTCATCCGTCCCGAGGCAACCGGCTTTGGCGCTGTTTACTATACTGTTGAAATGCTGAAATACTTGGGCGAGGATATCAAGGGCAAGACCTTTGCAGTATCCGGCTTTGGTAACGTGGCTTGGGGTACCGTTAAGAAGGTCACCGAGCTTGGCGGTAAGGTCGTGACCATCTCGGGTCCCGACGGCTACGTTTACGATCCCGACGGTATCAATACCGAAGAGAAGATCGCGTACATGCTTGAAATGCGTGCTTCCGGCCGCGACAAGGTACAGGACTATGCCGATAAGTTTGGCGTACAGTTCTTTGCGGGCAAGCGTCCTTGGGAGCAGAAGGTTGACGTTGTCATGCCTTGCGCTACGCAAAACGAGGTTAACCTCGACAACGCAAAGGATATCGTTGCAAACGGTGTCAAGTACTACGTAGAGGTTTCCAACATGCCCACCACGGCTGAGGCATTTGAGTACCTCAAGGAAAACGGTGTGGTCGTAGCACCCTCCAAGGCAGTCAACGCAGGCGGCGTAGCCGTTTCGGGTCTGGAAATGAGCCAGAACTCCATGCGCTACTCCTGGACCGCAGAAGAGGTTGACGCGAAGCTGCATCAGATCATGTCCGATATCTTCAACAACTCCGTAGCCGCTGCCAAGAAGTACGGCATGGAGGGTGACCTGGTTGCAGGCGCAAACATCGCAGGCTTTGAAAAGGTTGCGGATGCTATGCTGGCACAGGGTATTGTGTAAAAAAACAAAATAAGCAACGCGTCCGTACCGATTGGTACGGACGCGTTTTGCGTGATTTGATGGAATTCAGTCCTGACAGACAAATGTTAATACGACGCATTTATGTGTCAGGTCATATCTTGCATATATTTCTGAGCAGCAAAGACTTAAGTCGGAGAGTCCTTGAACTTGATAAAAAAGGAATAAAGGAGAATGCAGCGAGATGAGCAGGGTATTGTCATCGGGCAAATGAGTAATGAGGATGTAAGAGCGTTGCTCCACGGCTATCTGACAGGCAAGGTATTGCGCTTTTTCAAATTTTCTGTATACTTGGAATTCGGGTAAGTTCAAATTGCTTTGGATTTTTTCCCATTCTTGCGAAAACAAACGGGCATCATTTGCTTGTGAATCGATGGGGTAGTCGGAATAATCGGCAGAAAAAATAATTGATTTCAGATCATTTAACTTGGGCTTCATCACATTGCTCCTTAACAAAAAAAGTGCGCCTCAAAGAGACGCACCGAAAAAGTGAATCTCTCATTGCTGCGACACAACCTTGCCAGCTTAACGGGAAAGGGAAAAGAGAAACACCTTTTACCATGGAGTGTTTCCCGTTATGCCGCCTATTCAGTTGTGTCGCAAGAGTATTGTAGCACATTTTTTCAGATTTGTAAAGATAGTTTTATAAAAAAGTCACCCACGCGAACTTGGACACGTGTTATGTCCGTCGGTAGGGGCTGACGGTTTACGTTTCCTATACCGCAAAGCTTCAACTCGGTCGCTCAGGATGACATTCCGTGGATACTATCTTCAACCCTTGACACACCACCCGTTTGGTGCTATAATATATCATGGAAGAATGTGTGAAAGGAGTGCTCCGATGAACGTGTGCGACAAGGAATATAAAAATCTGACGCTGCGCCTGGGCTTTGCGTTGCTGTTGATGCTCGTGCTTTTGCAGGGCTTGATGACGGTGCTGGGCTTTGGGCAGATGCTGTTTGAAACGTTTCTGTCCGAAAAAGTCAGTAACCTCTTATACTGGGGGCTTTATAACGTATTTTATTTTGCATCCTTTATGTTGCCCGTTCCGTTTTTTATGCTGATCTCCAAAAAGCATAAAAGCGAAAGAATAGCACTGAACGTGCGTTTTCCCAAGCATTTCGCGCTGCTTGCTGTATCCTGTGTTGGAATTATCACAGCAGCAGGGCAGATCAATTCGCTCCTTGTTTCGCCATTTGTGGGTGAGAATACGTCCACGCAGGTGCTGCTGGATCTGATCAGCCGTGACAACGGCTATATGGTGGTGCTGATTTTTGTTATGCTGGTCATCGTACCGCCGTTTTGCGAGGAATTTCTATTCCGCGGACTTGTGCTTGGCAACCTGCTGCCGTATGGCAAGGGCATGGCCATTGTGGGCAGCGCCTTGCTGTTTGGCATGATGCACCAAAGCTTTTTGCAGTTTTTGTATACGGTGATCGCAGGCGTACTGTTAGGCCTTTTGTACGTTGAGGGCGGTTCGATCTGGCCGTCTACACTGGTACATATGCTCAACAATCTGCTGTCTTTTGTGCAGATCGTAATCATGGCGCGCGTGCAGGATGAGATGCTTGCCAATCGCATCATGATCTGCATGAATCTGCTGGTCATTTTTGCAGGCTGCATGTGCACGCTTATATTGGTTTTGAAGAGTAAAAATCAGCTTAATCAGCCCAAGCGCATGGAAAGCTTGTTGGGTTACTCCCCCGACCGTGCAACGCCCAAGGCACTCTCTTCGGGGGTGGCGCTGCGCGGATTATTCTCCCCGTCCGTGATCATATTTATAGTTTTGTGCGTCATCATGGCGGTGCTCAATCTGATTTTGGAGGCTGCGTTATGAGTGATACTGTTTATATGAAGCAAGCATTTGACTTGGCCGTACGGGCAGCGCAGCTTGGGGAGGTTCCCGTGGGCGCGGTGATGGTCAAGGACGGACAAGTCATCGCCACTGCTCACAATGAGCGGGAATTAATCCCGGACGCCACCGCGCATGCCGAGGTGCTGGCTATCCGCCGCGCCTGTGCCGCGCTTGGTACAAACCGTCTTTCGGGCTGCACGCTGTACGTCACGCTTGAGCCCTGTCCCATGTGTGCGGGGGCTTTGGTCAATGCAAGAGTGGATCGCGTGGTGTTTGGCGCGTACGACGCGCGCGGAGGTGCTTGCGGCAGCCTTTTGCGTATTCAAAAATATCCTCTGTATCACATGCCCGAATTTGCAGGCGGTGTGATGGAAGAAGAGTGCAGCACGCTTCTGACCGAATTTTTCAAACAAAAAAGATAAACTTATGAAAGGAGAAAACGGTATGATCCTGATACTTGCCGAAAAGCCGAGTCTTGGCAGAAATATTGCCGCTGCCATTGAGCAGATTCCCGGAAACGGGCGCATGCACAAGTGTGACGGATTTTTAGAGGGCAACGGATACTTGGTTTCCTGGGCGTTTGGCCATCTGTTTTCTCTTGCCGACGTGGAATATTATGCTCCGAGTCCCGATGGACGCTGGAGCATGGAGAATTTGCCTTGCTTTCCTGGGCAGTTTCATTTTGAATTGCGCAAGGGAAGCGACAAGCGGGTGGACAGCGGTGTGGTCAAGCAGTTTGAAACCATTCGAGCGCTGTGCAACCGTGCCGACGTGGATACCATTGTCAATGCCGGGGACGCAGACCGCGAGGGTGAGATCATCATTCGCCTGTGTATTCAGCATGCACTGACAAATTCCAAAGCGCTCAAAAGACTTTGGCTGCCCGACCAGACGCCCGAAACGGTCATAGCCGCGCTTGCAGATCTGAAGGACGCGGTGGATTATGACAGCCTTGCGGGCGAAGGGTTTGCCCGTACGTACATTGATTGGCTGTACGGCGTCAATCTGACGCGCTACGCCACGCTCAAATGCGGTTCTTTGATGCGTGTGGGACGCGTGATCGTTCCCATCGTGCGCGCCATTTACGAGCGCGACATGGCCATCAAGAACTTCGTGCCGGGCAAGTATTGCGTCATTGCCAGCAAGGAGCAGACAAACGGTGAGGTGGTCGAGCTTGTGGGCAAGACCAAATTCAAGCCCGAGGAATACGCCAAGGCCGAGCAGATGTGCCGCGCGTACAATGCGGCCGATGCTATCGTAACGGCAGTCAAGCGCAAAAAGGATACCATCATGCCGGGTAAGCTGTACTCGCTCTCCAAGCTGCAGAGTACGCTGGCAAAGAAATACAAAATGCCCATGAAGGACAGCCTTGAGATCGTGCAGAGGCTGTACGAGCAGGGATATCTGACCTATCCGAGAACCAACTCGGAGTATTTAGCCACAGCCGAGAAGGATAAGGTCAAAAAGATCCTTGCGGGCATTGCCAAGATCGGCTATCCCGTGACCTTCAAGGACAGCAAAAAGATATTTGACGACGCAAAAATTGAGTCGCACTCAGCCATCACCCCGACCTACAAGATTCCCGAAAAGGGAAGGCTGAGCGAGGCTGAAAATCAGGTGTATTCCACCGTGTTCCGCCGCTTTGTGGCGGTGTTCTGCGCCAAGGATTGTCTGGCGGAGCGCACCGAGATCACGGTCAAGGTGGGAGATTATGAGGAATTCTCGCTCAAGGGTACGGTCATTTTGGAGCCCGGATGGATGAAATACGACGACGGCGGTACCAAGGATAAGGTGCTGCCACGCCTCGAGAAGGGCGACAAGGTCAACCATATCTTCAAGCCGACCGAAAAGGAGACCTCACCCCCGAAGCACTATACCACCGAAACACTTTTGAACTATCTCAAAAACCCCTTCCGCGAGGAAAAGGCGGCCGACGACGAGCAGGCAGCGCAGCTGGCGGACAGCATGGGCGTCAACGATGCAGCTGAGTATAAGGCTATGCTGGAGGGCGTGGAGCTGGGTACCGAGGCAACTCGCACCGGTATCATTGACAATGCGCGCAATTCGGGTTACATTCAACTCAAGAAGGACGTGTATACCATCCTGCCCGGCGGTATTTACTTGGTGGAATCGCTGGACCGTATGGGGATTGGGATGGATAAATATAAGACGTGTGAGATGGGCAGAGCGCTCAAGCAGGTATTCCGCGGACAATCGACGATTGGCGATGCGGTTGGCCTTGCCGAGCGCGAGATCGGTGCCATCTTCCGCGCCCAGCATGAGGGACTTGGCGGTGAGCATGATATCGGCATGTTCGGTGACCATATCGGCACGTGTCCCATGTGCGGCAAGGAAATCAAGCGCATGCGCTACGGTTACTCCTGCACGGGGTATAAAGAGGGCTGTCCGTTCCATATCAATACGTATATCTGCGGCAAAACCATTTCCATCGGGCTTGCCAAGCAGCTGATCGAGTGTGGTGAGACCGAGGTGCTGGACGGCTTTGTGTCGCAAAAATCGGGTAAGAGCTTTACGGCAAAGCTCAAAATGAAGGATGGCAAGACTACGTTCGTTTTTGTAGATACACCGCGTCCGCAGCAATCGAGCGCACCCATGAGCGGCGGCACGTGGGCAGATCCCGCAAGTGAATTCCCACCCATCCCCGATGAGCCGCCTTCATGGTTATAAAATAACCATGAATCAAGCCGCAGGCTTGTATGCAATAAACGCGCTTGCGTGTTGTATGGAATTGCAACACAGTTGCGCATGGCATCACGCGAGAGCGTGCATTCCTATGCTTCCCGTGGCGATCCCACGCATATTTTTCGTTGATTATCAAAGGAGCAATTATGTCCATCATCTTAATCGGCATGCCCTCGTGCGGCAAAAGCACGCTTGGGGTATTGCTTGCCAAAAAACTGGGGCTGGAATTCATTGATTCCGATCTCTTGATCCAAAAAAAGCACGGAAAGCTACTGCACGAGCTGATTGCCGAGCATGGAAACGAGGGCTTTCTCGCGTTTGAAGCCGCGGTCAACTGCTCGCTTGAAGCCACGGACGCGGTCATTGCCACGGGCGGCAGCGCGGTGTATAGCCAAGAGGCCATGCGCCACCTTGCGAGCTTAGGCAAGATCGTGTATATCCATATTTCTTATGAGGAAATGGAGGCGCGCCTTGGTGACTACGCGCACCGCGGTGTCATCATGCCCGCAGGGTACACGCTGCGCGATTTGTACGACGAGCGCACGGCGCTGTACGAAAAATACGCCCACGTGACCGTTTCGGGCGAGGGCGGCATGTCCGCAGCCATCGAGAGGATCGTGCGTGAATTATAACGTCGCAGGGCCGGCTTTACGCCCCCGCCTCGCCATTTTTGTAAGGGCGGACCGCGAGCGACGGTCCTGAAACAATCGAAAAATGAAAAGCAAGCCTGATTTTTTCGGCTTGCTTTTTATTCTTTATGCGTTTTGATAAATTCCTTGATGTCTTCCAAAAGCTTGATATCTTGGGCAGAGATCTGCTCGTATTCGTCGAGCCCTAACAGATAACGCGGATCAAGCGCCAAAATCTGGCAGATCCTGCGCAGCTGCTCCATGCTGGGTTCTTGTATACCTCGTTCGATTTTGGAGTAATTGGATTGATTCATGGGAATCAGCTTGGCCATGTCGCTTTGTAAAAGATCCATATCTTCACGTGCATTTCGGATTTTGGTCCCGAAGTTCATAAGTATCCCTCCTGTCTGCCTTATTATATAGCATTTTTACCAAATATATTGACAAGTAGTTAAAAATGTGATACAATAAGTCGAATAGTTAAAAATTAACTATAATATTTATGGAGGGACATTATGAAAAGAAATGTGATCAGCATCGTTGCTATAGCTATAGTGTTAGCAGCGATTATGGTACTCACAAGCTGCTCTGCTTTGAAGGGTGAGACCGGCCCGCAAGGCGAACAAGGCTTGCAAGGCATCCAAGGCCCACAGGGCGAACAAGGCCCACAGGGCGAACAAGGCCCACAGGGCGAACAAGGTCCGCAGGGCGAACAAGGCCCTCAGGGCGAACAGGGCATCCAGGGTGAACAGGGCATCCAAGGCGAACAGGGCATCCAAGGTGAGCAAGGTCCTCAGGGTGAACAAGGTCCTCAGGGTGAACAGGGTATCCAGGGCGAACAGGGCATCCAGGGTGAACAAGGTCCTCAGGGTGAACAAGGCCCTCAGGGTGAACAAGGCCCTCAAGGCGAACAAGGCCCTCAGGGTGAGCAGGGCATTCAGGGCGAACAAGGCCCTCAGGGTGAGCAAGGCCCTCAGGGTGAACAAGGCATTCAGGGTGAAGTCGGTAACGGCATTGCGTCTGTCAAGCTGACCTCTACCGATGGCTTGATCGACACCTATACCATTACTTTCACAAACGGCTCTCAAACTACCTATACCGTGGTGAACGGTGCTGACGGTGTGCAGGGTGAGCAGGGTGAAAAGGGTGATACCGGTGCCACGGGTAAGTCCGCTTATGAGCTTTACTGTGAACAATATGATTACGAAGGCACTCTGGAGGAGTGGCTGGAGATCATCAACTCCGAAATTTTCAATAACTATACCGTTGTCTTTGATTTGAACGGCGGTACAGGCACCGCAGACTTTGTCCGCAAGGTGACTGTCCGTTCGGGTCATAGCGTGGCTCTGACAATTCCCGAGAGAGAGGGATACATGTTCCTTGGCTGGTATACGGGTGAAGGCGTCAACGAGGCGCAGATCACTGCGGATAATCGCGTATCCCATAATATGACGCTTACCGCCAAGTGGGGAATCAAGACCTCTACCGTCAAATTCCTTGACTATTACGGTGACGTGATCACCGAAGAAACCGTCAACTGGGGCGAGGCAGCAAATGCTCCCGTGCCTCCCACGGTAACCGGCTATTATTTCCTGAAATGGGACAAGAGCTTTGACAGTATCACCGCGAATACCACCGTCAAGGCACTTTATGCGCCCATTACTTATACCGTCAGCTTCGATACCAACGGTGGCAGTGAGGTAGCTACGCAGGAAGTGTATGTAGGTCAGTCTCCCATGCAGCCTGCCGATCCCTATAAGGAAGGGCATTATTTTATCGGGTGGTATCTGGACGAAGCATTTACACAGCCCTATGCGTTTGACAAGGCATTGACCGACGGTGCGATCGTCTACGCATACTTCAACGAGAGCAAGCCGATCTATACCGCAGAGGATCTGAGAAACATTGCACAGGATCCTTACGGACGCTACTATTTGGCGAATGATATTGATCTTGAAGGTACAGAACTGATTCCCATCGATTATTTCTATGGAATTTTAGACGGTAACGGTTATAAAATCTGTAATTATAATTTGTCTGTTTTGGATTCCGGGGATTTCGGATTTATCCGTTATAACTATGGCGTGATTAAGAATTTGACCTTCAGTGATCTCATTATTTCGGTAAATATCAGCAACGCAAGTAATGCTGTAGGTGCTGTAGTAGGTGTGAACGAAGAAAGCGGTGTGATTGAAAATTGCAGAGTAAACGATGGTTACATGACACTGTATTCTTATTACGGCACTAAAACCGGTCGACTTATCGGTCTGAAAGTAGGCGGTGTTGCCGGCACCAATCGTGGAAAAATTACCGAAACGCATGCAAGCGTGGAGGCCACGTTACATATGCAATGTCATGCGATGAATAACAATTCAGGTGTTATGTCCCATGCTGATACAGTATACAATCAAGCATATATCGGCGGTTTGGTTGGCAACATGTCAGGAAATGCATATATGGCTGACTGTACTGCAGAGTTTACTTTGACAGCCAAGCAAGCTTCTACACGCGAAAAATCTGTTGATTTAGCCATAGCAACGTTGGATATGGGCAGTGCAATCGGTGATATCGCTGACAATTCCGTTGTGAAAAACTGCAGTGCCATAGTGCATGCAACCCTGTGTAGAGATGGATTAGGCGATATGCAGTCATTCTCCGTCGGCGGATTCGCAGCGTCTGTTAACAATGATTCCAAGATTACCGAGTGCTTTGCAAGCGGTAGTATTTCCAATGAAGGGTATTCTCATTGGCAGGTAAATGCGGGTGGCTTTATCGGTGCTCAAAATGCATATGTCGGTAACTGTTACGCAACTACCGATCTGAATATCACTGCAACGCATGAAAATGCATTCGTGGGCGGTTTTGCCGGTTATCACTCCGGAACAACCCAGAACTGCTATAGCGCGGGTAGTGTGATTACCAGCACAAATGGCCCCACCGGCGGCTTTGCAGGAAAGAATGCAGAGGGTGGCGCAATTAACAAGTGCTTCAGTGCAAGCAATCTCCAAACGACCAATTATAATGTCAGTTATTTTGTCGGTATGGCTGTCAGCGCTTCTGCTACTGTCAAGTGTTACTATGATAGCAATGCAACCGTAACAGTTCATGGCTCTGCATATACGCCCGAGGAAAGTAAAGCAACTCCTTTGGAATCGACTTCGCTGTGGAATGAGGATTTCCTTAGCAATACGTTGACATGGAAGACGGATGTTTGGGATATGCCCGGAACACAACTTCCCACGCTGAAGGCATTCATCAAATAATAAGGATTAAGCCCACCGAGCCAACGACTGCATAAGTGGTTGGCTCGGATCGGTTGATCAATCGAACAAGATCAAATAAAAGGACGGTTTATTGTGATGAATGAATACACAAGGCCCACGCCCGCAAAAAAGGGTACTGTTTTCTACATATCCAGAGTCAGTGTCTGGCGAATTATCAAAAAAATAATCAGTATCGTTATCGAGAATGTTCTCGGCATCCTTCTGGCAACGGTGTTAGGTCTTATTCCGATTGTCGGAGGAATCATTGCGATTGTCATTTACGTATTGCTTGCGTTGAGCAATCTGTTCGGTATTCTCGATCTGATTCTTTATTGCGTTACCTCGACCAAGATAACCTCAACGGGAATTTGCGGCTTTGATGAAAACAACATCCCCTTTGATCTCCCTGCAAAGTGGATTCTTGGGGTTTCCCGTACGGGCAGGAAGGTATATATTGAAGGTTACGTAGTCAAGAAAAACGGAAAGACCAGAGATTGTACAATTATTCTTCGCGTGGCTCACGCAGAGGAATTCGTGCAGGCATATCGTGACAATAGAATTAAGATGGTAATCAATGAATAAATCTGCCTCATAATAAATGGCTGAGCCTGATGGGCTCAGCCATTTATTATGTTTTTTACTCCTCAAACTGGCTATGATACAGCTTTGCATACAGTCCGTTCTGCTCAAGCAGCGAGTCGTGCGTGCCGCGCTCGACAATGTCACCGTCCTGCATGACAAGGATCAGGTCGCATTGCTTGATGGTGGAAAGGCGGTGCGCCACGATAAACGAGGTGCGTCCCTTCATCATTTGTGCAAACGCGCTCTGAATCTTTTGCTCGGTACGCGTATCGATGGACGAGGTAGCCTCGTCAAGGATCAGCATAGGCGGCAGGCGCAGCATGACGCGTGCGATGCACAAGAGCTGTCGCTGGCCCTGCGAGAGCGTGTCGTTGTCGCCGCCGATGACCGTGTCGTAGCCGTTTGGCAGACGCTTGATAAACGAGTGCGCGTGGCAGGCCTTGGCAGCGGCTACGATCTGCTCCTCGGTCGCATCGGGGTGGCCGAACGCGATGTTGGCGCGGACGGTGTCGTGCGCAAGGTGCGTATCCTGCAGCACCATGCCGATATTTTGGCGCAGGCTGTTTCTCGTGATACCGCGTGTGGGCGTGCCGTCTACCAGAATATCGCCCTCGGTGGTGTCATAAAAGCGCATGAGCAGATTGATCAGCGTGGTTTTGCCGCAGCCTGTGGGGCCGACAATTGCCACGCGCTGTCCGTCCTTGATCTGAAGGGAGAGATCCTTGATCAGCGGGCGCTCGGGTACGTAAGAGAAGCTGACGTGATCGAAAGCAACCTCGCCGCGCGCGTTGGTCAGCACAAGCGCATCGGGAGCATCGGGCGTTTCGGGACGCGCGTCGATCAGCTCAAAAATTCTGCCTGCGCAGGTCAGTGCGTTCTGCAGCTCGGTGATCACGCCCGAAATCTCGTTGAAGGGCTTGGTGTATTGGTTTGCATACGAAAGGAAGCAGGAAAGCTGACCGACGCTGAGCGCAACACCGCCCGTGGCGATGGCCATCAGCGCACCCACCAGCACCACGCCCGCATACACGAGGTTGTTGACAAAGCGGGTACAGGGGTTGGTCAGGGAAGAGAAGAAGGTTGCCTTTTGCGAGATCCCCGCAAGGCGGTCGTTTACGCGATCAAAGTCGGCAAGCGCCTCGTCACCGCGGTTGAATGCCACCACCAGCTTGTGGTTGCCGATCATTTCGTCCACGATGGCGGTCTGTTCGGCACGCGTTTTGGATTGGTTTTGAAAATGCGTGTGCGTTTTTTTGGTGATAAAGGCGGCCACGAACAAGGAGAGCGGGGTGACCAGCACCACCACCAACGCAATGCCGGGGTGTACCGAGAACATGATCAAAAGCGTTCCGAGAATGGTCAGAATGCCCGTAAAGAACTGGGAAAAGCCCAAAAGCAGGCCGTCTGTCACGGCATCCGCATCCGAAATGACGCGGCTGACTATGTCGCCCACGGGATGAGAGTCGATATAGGAGAGGGGGAGCGTTTGAATACGCTCGAAGGCATCCTGGCGCAAGCGGCGCACAATGCCGAATGCAATGCGGTTGTTGCATACGTTCATCAGCCATTGCAAAAGGGCTGTCGTGCCGATGGCGATGCAGATCAGAATCAGAATCGCGGGGATGGTGTTGAGCTGCTCGGCCGTGATACCAAACGGAGTGACCAACTTGACTAAAATGCCAAATGCACCGCGCTCGGCAAAGGTCTGACTGCCCGCAAGCAGGTCGATGGCATCACCCGTCAGTACGGGGATGCAAAGCGTCAGCGCCACCGAGAGGGCTGCGCATATCAGGGAAAGGAATAAGAGCAGACGGTAATGCTTTAAGTATTTGAGTGTACGGAGGATGGTTTTTGTTTTCATGCGCCCTGTCCTCCTTTGAACTGAGAATCATAGATTTCGCGATATACCTCGCAGCTCTCCAGCAGAGATTCGTGCGTGCCTTGGCCAACCACGCAGCCGTCCTCCAGCACAAGGATCAGGTCGGCATGCGCAATCGAGGCGGTGCGCTGAGAAACGATGAAGACGGTGGGCTTGTGAGGGAGCGCCTTGATTGCATGGCGCAAGGCGGCATCGGTAGCAAAATCAAGCGCACTTGCGCTGTCATCCAGGATCAGTATCGGGGACTTGGCAACCAAAGCACGGGCAATGGTCAATCGCTGACGCTGTCCGCCGGAGAAATTGGTGCCGTTTTGTGATACCGGTGCGTCCAGCCCCTCCGGCTTTTGCTGCACGAAATCCTTGGCCTGTGCAGCCTCAAGTGCCTCCCAAAGCTGCTGGTCGGTGGCATTTTCGTTGCCCCAAAGCAGATTGGAGCGGATGGTACCGCTGACCAACACCGCTTTTTGCGGCACGGTTACGACAGTATCGCGCAAGATTACGGGATCAAAGCCCTTGACGTCCTTGCCGTCCACGAAAACATGGCCTTCCGTGGCATCGTAAAAGCGGGGGATCAGCCCTACCAGCGAGGATTTGCCCGAGCCTGTACCGCCAATGATGCCCACGGTGGTGCCGGGCTTGACCGAAAAGCTGACGTCTTGCAGCGAAGGAGCGCCCGCACCGCGATAGGTCAGCGTCACGTTTTCAAAGCAAACGCTGCTGCCGTCCGCCTTGTCGGGGGCGGGGGTGCTTTCGGGCATACCTGCGGGGATGTCCATGACCGATTGAATACGGCTGCCGCAAGCAACCGCCTTGGTGACCGTGATGATGGTATTGGCCAGCTTGACAAGCTCGACCAAAATCTGCGACATATAGCTGACCAGCGCGATCAGTTCGCCCTGCGTCACACCATCGGGAAGTCCGAACTGACGAGAGCCGAACCACACAAGCGCCACGATCCCACCGTTGACCAAAATAAAGGTCAGGGGATTCATGAGTGCGGTGATCCTGCCGGTGAAATTTTGCAGCGCGGTTTGCGCACGGTTGACCTTGCCAAACTCGTCGATCTCGCGCTCTTGCAGACCGAACGCACGCACTGCACGTACGCCGCGCAGCGTCTCGCGCGTTTTGGCGGTCACACCGTCAAGTCTGCTTTGTATGCGCTTATAGAGCGGAATACCTGCCAGAATAACCGTAAAGACTACAACGGAGAGCAACGGAATGACCGCCACAAAGATCCATGCAAGACTCGGCTTGACGCAGAACGCCATGATCATGGCCCCGAAAACGATGACGGGGGAGCGCAAAAGCAGGCGCAGCGTCAGGTTGATGCCTGTCTGTATTTGGTTAGTGTCGCTGGTCATGCGTGTGATCATTGCCGGAACGCCCAGCGAGTCGGTCTGCTCGTGTGAAAACTTTTGCAGATGCGCAAAAAGGTCGTGCCGCAAAGCCTTTGCGCTGCCCACGGCTGCACGGGCGGAGAAGTATTGCGCCACCAGCGTGCAGGAAAGGCCGACCACAGAGAGCAGTATCAAAAGCCCGAACATGCGCCAGATATAACCTACGTTGCCCGCCTCAATGCCGCCGTCCACAATGCTTGCCACCACCAAAGGCACGCAAAGGTCAAAGCAAGCCTCCAGCAGCTTGAACAGGGGGGCTATGACGCATTCAAGCTTGTATTTTCTTAAATATTGCCAAATCAGTTTCATGAAAGTCCTCGATTGCATAATATTTCATTTTACATTATAGCACATGATGAAGAAATAATCAAGAGTAAAAAAGACGATTGCTCTCTTTGGCTAAAGTCAGTCTGATAAAAGTAAAGCAACGCTTCAGATGAGGTGTCAAACGGCTGTGTTGCAATCAAACCGAGGGTATGGTATAATGAAATTGCAGAAGCACTTTCAAAAAAGTAAGGAGGGATGAAGCATGTCAATTGGCTCAACCATTAAAAAACTCCGCCGTGAGCGGGAAATGACGCAGGAACAGCTGGCAGAATGTCTGGGCATCACGGCAAATGCCGTATCGCAATGGGAATGTGATCGCACAGCACCGGATATTGCACAGCTCCCTATGCTGGCAAGAGTCCTTCAGGTGACTACAGACCGTTTGCTGGGTATTGATTTTAGCAAGGACGAGGAGGAAATTGAGCGGATCATGGAGGAATCCTTCGCTTGTCAACGGACGGGGCAATTCGAGAAATCCGTTGAAATTGCGAGAAACGGTTTGAAGCAATATCCCAGGTCCTATCAACTGATGGCAAGACTGGCGGAAGGCTTGCTTGCCATGAAGGGCAGCGAGATGGAAATGGAGCGGCTTTGCGATAAGATTTTGAAGGAATGTACAGAGAACGGACCACGGGATCATGCATACAGATTAAAGATCTACCTGTACGGAAAACGGGGACAGCACGACGAGATCATGGAAATGGCCAAGGATCTCCCCCATATATGGGTGTCTCAGGAAGAAATACGCATGCGCTGGAATCTCAGCACAGATGAAGAGCGTCATATGGAGCTTATTCGGTATACCAAAATGTATACGGGAAGTCTTACGACCTGTCTTGATAAGATCGCGCGCCTTTCGTGCTATACTCCCCGGGAAAAAATCCGCATCCACGTGCAGATCATTGATTTGATGAAAGCCATGTATCCACAGGGAGATTTTCTTTCCCAGGCAGCCATTCTGGCATCGGCATATTATCACATTGCATCGCTTTACATGCAGTTGGGTGAACCGGATCAAGCCTTGCTTGCGCTGGAAGAAGTGTGTCGGTATTCCATTTACTGCGACAACCACGACGGTATACATACTTCTCCGGCATATCGTGGCTTTCAAACAGGGGGCATGCATACAGAGGAGCGTTCGTATTGTCGGGAATTTGCGGCATTGCTTTGCAAAGATTCCGCCTTTGATCCTTTGCGAAAGACGATCGGATATACGGAAGTCATAAGAAGACTGGTTGCAAACCAATCGGGAGGGAAGGAATCATGAAAAAGATCGGTAGCTTTATCGTGAATTCGGTTGCCTTGTTCTGGAGTTATTTTATCAGCTCCTTTTTGTGCCTTTTGGTGATGCAGACCGTGATGCGTTTGTTTATTGATGCGGACAGCAAAGGAGAGTATTTGTGGAAAACCGTCTGCCTGTATGCATTTATGTTGGGGACGTGTATGGTTTATCTGAAAGTCACGGCATCGACTCACAAGACCAAGTATCTGACATACATGAGCGGAAAAGAATGGAGCTTCAAGCATACTTGGGGGTATATACTGAAAAATCCGGAGTTTTGGCAAGTGAGCATCGGTTTTGCCATTTGGCCTGTGATCATTCCCAAGCTTTTTGGTTCCATTCATCGGCTCTATGTCAGCCCTGAATTTTTAGCAAGCTTTCCTTTACCGATCCTGTCTGTTTTCACGGTTTCTTTGCCGATTTTGATGCTGTCGGCTGCCGCTTGGCTGCTTGTTTTGCGTTCGTGGTGTAAAAATCGAATGCATGTGGGTTAAGAAATGTTTATAAGTAAACCGCCGAGAGTGTCCATAATAGGTTGCTCTCGGCGGTTCATACAGTTATTTGTTTTTTAGCCCTTCTTGCAATTTTGCGCAAGGGGGCTTTATGGTTCTGTACGAATATCAATAATCACTCGTGCCTGCGCCACCGTTGATGATTGCAATACCGGAGGACGTACCGATTCTGTCAGCACCTGCTTCGATCATAGCCATAGCAGCTTCATAGGTCTTGACGCCACCGGATGCCTTAATGCAAACGTTTTCGGTCTTGTTAGCCTTCATAATGGCAATGGCTTCCACCGTTGCTGCCCCGGGGTTGACACCGGTGCAGGTCTTAACGAAATGAGCGCCTGCTTTACAGGAGAGCTGCGTAGCAATTGCAATTTCTTCATCGGTCAGAAGTCCCGTTTCAATAATAACCTTGACCGTTTTGCCTTGTGCGGCAGCCACGACTGCGGCAATGTCTGCGCAAACGTAGTCCAGATCTCTGTCCTTGAGCTTACCCACATTGATGACCATATCAAATTCATCGCAGCCATCGCGATAAGCGGCCTTGGTTTCCTCTACCTTGATGGCAGTCACATTCTTGCCAAGAGGGAAGCCGATAACCGTGCAGGTCATGACGTCGGTGTCCTTTAAGAGGCTGTGGGCAAGAGCTGCGTCCGCGGGATTGACGCAGACCGAGGCGAAATGATGCTCGGCAGCTTCAGCGCAAAGCTTTTCGATGTCAGCAGCGGTTGCGAAGGGCTTTAAGTTGGTGTGATCGATATATTTGTTGATAGGCTTCATGTTTTATCTCCTTGTTTTTTATTGAATTTAGTATAGCATATTGTCAATTATCTGTCAAGTTTCATGTTGACAAAAATGTTTGGATATGGTATGATTATACATAGACCCAATAAAATTTCATGGAGGAAATTATGAAAAGACAGCTTTCCCTGATTCTTGCACTCGTGCTTTGCATGTCCTTGCTCGCAGCTATGGTTGCGTGTGATAATGGTGACAAGACCGAGGACACGACCGAAGCAACAACCGATGCTCCTACCACCGAAGCAACGACAGAAGCTCCCACTACCGAGCAGACCACCGAGCCCGAAACCGAATCCGAGCCTGCAACCGAAGAAACCACGCAGGATGTAGCTGATCAGCCCATTGAGGGTGCTATCAACATCGGTTCTGCCGAGGAACTGATCGCTTGGGCCAATACCGTTGTAGTGGACGGCACAGATTACTATGATGTTACTGTAAACTTTACTGCAGACATTGACCTTGCAGGCTACAACTGGATACCGATTGACGGCGCATATCTTGATTGCGTTACCTTTGAGGGTAATGGCCATACCATTAAGAACATGACCATTCAAGGTACGGATGAGCACAATCCCGATGCATTCCACAACTTCCCCTATGGCTTCGGCTTCATTCAGAACGCTGAGTATGACTTGACTTTCCGTAACCTGACCTTCGACGGTGCCAATATCACCGCTTGGGAAAGACACGTTGGCGTACTTGTCGGTAACGTATACGGTAACGCTTGGCTGACTTTTGAAAACGTACATGTGACCAACTTCAATCTGGACGGTTGGATGGATCAGACCAACGAGGATATAGAAAATGGCGGTCACCATATTGCATTCCGTCTGGCAGGCTTTGTTGGCGGCGTATTTTCCGGTACGCTGGAGTTTACCGACTGCACTGTTAAGGAAGGTAAAATGTCCGGATTCCATAACCTCGCAGGCTTTGTTGGCTACGATGCAACCGGCGCTGTCACTGCAGATTGCTTTACCAACTGCCACGTTGAAAATGTGGAGATGACCTTCTCCTACTGCCTGTCTGATTCTTACACTGCAGATATGCCCAGAAAGTTCGTCAGCGTATTCTACAATGCAAACGACTGGGTTGACAATATTGATACATTCGATGAGACCGGCAATACCTTTAAGGGTATTTACTTCATCGACTATACAGCTCCCGAAAACGTTTACGAGCCCACCAACTTCCGTAGCTGGACCTACGAAGAGGCTTATCCCGACTAATCATCAAAAAGATCCCGCAAGTCGCAAGACTTGCGGGATCTGTATTTTTATGAATGAACAAATTCCTGATAAATAGCTCGGATTGCAGGGATATATTCGTCGTCTGCCACACCTACGATGATATTGAGCTCGGATGAGCCCTGATCGATCATGCGGATGTTGATGCCGTTCGATGCCAGCGCATCGAATACACGTGCAGCAGTACCCTTAGCCTTGATCATACCGCGGCCCACCACGGCAACCAGTGCCATATCGTCTTCAATGGTCACGCTGTCGGGAGAGACGGTGCGACAGATTGCCTGCAGAATGCGTTCTCTCTTGCCTTCCAAAGCAGCCGTAGAGGTGACGACCGACATGGTATCAATACCGGAGGGAAGATGCTCAAACGAAATGCCGTTCTCCTCTAAGATCTCCAGTACCTTGCGGCCAAAGCCGACCTCGGTGTTCATCATATCTTTTTCAATATTGATAACCGAGAATTCCTTTTTGCCCGCAATACCCGTGATCACGCGATCGGTGTCGTAATGGGTGGTGGAGGCCACGATCATGGTGCCGCGATCCTCGGGGCGGTTGGTGTTACGGATGTTGATCGGAATACCTGCCGAACGAACGGGGAACACAGCGTCCTCATGCAGCACAGTTGCACCCATGTAGGAAAGCTCACGCAGTTCACGGTAGGTGATGGTATCAATGGTGCAAGGGTCCTTGACGATGCGGGGATCTGTCATTAAAAAGCCCGAAACGTCGGTCCAGTTTTCGTAAAGCGTTGCACCTGCTGCGCGTGCCACAATGGATCCCGTGATATCCGAGCCTCCGCGCGAGAAGGTCTTGACCGTACCGTTGGCAGCGCAGCCGTAAAAGCCGGGGATAACGGCATGGCGGTATTGTGCCAGCTCTGCGGACAACACGCGGTCTGTTTTTTCCTGATCAAAGCTGCCGTTTTCCTTGAAGAAGATAACGTTCTCCGCATCAATGAACGGGAATCCGAGATACTTGGCAAGGATCAAGCCAGAAAGATATTCACCGCGGCTTGCAACGAAATCTCTGCCGGGGCGGTGCAGCATGGCGTTCTTGATATATTCAAATTCACCGGAAAGGTCAAAATCCAATCCAAGCTCGCGGATGATGCTGTTGTAACGCTCGGTAATATTCTTATAATAGGCATCGACTTCCTGCATGCTCTTCTTTTCTCTGATCATCTGATAACAGGTGTAGAGCATGTCCGTGACCTTAACGTCATCGGAAAAGCGCTTGCCGGGTGCGCTGGGCACAACGTATCTGCGGGCGGGATCTGCCTTGACAATGGCAGCAACCTTTTTGAAATGCTCGGCGTCCGCAAGGGAAGATCCACCGAATTTCACGACTTTGATAGACATGGGAAAACTCCTAAACGTAAAAAATACAAGGGCAGACAAAAAGCGTCTGCCCTAATATTATATGAATTATTTGGCACTCTGTCAAGTGTTTGAGGCAAGGTTTTTGTCACTCTGACGCGAAATCTTGCATCAATCGTGTTTTGGGGGAGCAAAAGGCGGCGGTTTATGCCCGTGTGGGGGCTCCGGTGGCCTGCCAACAGCATCCTGTTCGCTGATATAGCGCTTGGCTTGCGTGGAGAAAAGCTCATGGTAGCGTCCCTTTTTGTCCATCAGCGTGCGGTGGTCGCCTTCTTCAATCACGCGGCCGTATTCCATGACCAGGATTTTGGTTGCTACCGTGGCGCTGGAGAGGCGGTGCGAAACAAAAATGGTGGTCTTGTCCGCGCGCAAACGGTCAAATTGATTGAAGATCTCCTGCTCAGCCATGGGGTCAAGCGAGGCGGTAGGCTCGTCCAAGATCAGTATGTCGCTTTCGCTGTAAAATGCGCGTGCAATGGCCAGCTTTTGCCATTGGCCGATCGAAAGCTCGATGCCGTCCGGTTCAAAGTAACGCATCAGCGCGGTGTCGTAACCGCCCGACAGCTTGGAAATATATTCGTCCGCGTTGGATTGGATAGCCGCTTGGCGGATCTTTTGCAGATCTGCCTTTTGATAAACGTCGCCAAATGCAATGTTTTCGGAAACGCTGACTGCATACTTGCCGAAATCCTGGAAGATGATGCCGAACATTTTGTAAAGGTCTTCCACGTCGTATTCACGCAGATCCTTGCCGTCCAGCAGGATCTTTCCCTCGGTGGGATCGTAAAGACGGGTCAATAGCTTGATCAGCGTGGTTTTTCCCGCACCGTTGAGTCCTACGAGCACAAGTGTTTCTCCCGGGCGGATGGTCACACAAACGTCATCCAGCACGCGGCGGTCGGATCCGGGGTAGCAAAAGCTGACGTGATCGAATACGATGGTGTGAGCGCTGCCGTGATGGACCTTGGCGGGCGTGGGATGCGGACATTCCTCTGTCGGCTCGGGCAGCACCGGAACAACGGTCTGCTTTTCCTTGATAAAGGCAATGAGGTTGTCAATAAACAGCGTGCCTTCATAAATGGTAGCCGAAACAGAGATCAGTGCCGAGATACAGGAGCTGACCGACATCAGAGAATTGGTGTAAAGGGAATAGTCACCGATCATCATGTTGCCGATGAAAACGTAATACGCAATCAAGGCAAAGAAAACGAGATAAGCTGCATTTGTTGCAACGTTTATGATCAGGTATCCGATGTTTTCACGCCAGATCAGACGGCGAAGTCCTGCAAAGTACTTATCAAACGTCGTTTGGTAGCGGTCAATAAAGGTGTCGGACAGGTGGAACATACGCACCTCCTTGACCAGATCCTTGTTGACCATGAGATCGGAGTAGTAGTTCATTTGGCGACGATCCTTGGAGCGACGGCGTATGTAGTCAAAATTCTTGCGCCTGAAGGTAAAGTTGACAATAGCCGTGGGGATCGCCAATAAAACAATGGTAAGTGCTGCGATCCACATTTTGGGAATCATGACCAGCGTGATAATGTATGAAGCCAGCTGAATGGCATGCGTGATGACCAAGAAGGTGGAGGAAAGGATCTGAATGGGGCGGTGGCCGGCTTCGCGGTTGGCGTTTTCCAGCTTTTCGTAAAATTCGGGCAGATCAAAGGAGGCCAGATCCAGCTCTTTGGCTTTTTCCATGATCATGACCTTGACTTGGCGTACCACCAGTTCACCGCCAATGCGGGTTACAGCGTTGTTGATCAGGGAGATCATGGAGGAGACGATGCGGAGCATGAAAAAGAGCAAAACAAAGGAAAACACAAGCGAAGCCCAAAAGACGATGTCATCGCTGCCCCTTACAATGCCAACGATCGCTTCCCACGGCAGTATGCGCAGAAAATCGTTTGGCTCTGCACCCGTCAATGCCAAGGAATAAGCGCTTTGCAGCGCATTGAGTATGGCACTGGAAACGTGCAGACTGGCAATGGGTAAAAGACCTTGCAAGAGCGCGATAAGGGACATTGAGATCAGAATCCAGGGGGCGGTTTTCCATACGATGGAAAAAATATAAAAAAGTCTTCCGAAAAATCCGGAGAGTAGTGTTTTCAGGTAAGAGGGAACTTCTTTGAGAGATTGCGGTTTGGGTATGGACTGCTTTTTTTGATCACCCGGAAACATGCCGGGAGGGGGACCCATCATACTATTTCACTTCCTTTATAAGCTGATACGTTTATTATACCATTGACTGCATTTGATTACAAGGATAATCACGAAAAATTCACCGAAAAAAGATTTGCTGCCGACATAACCGAAGAGAGGAGTATTCAGGCACAAATGAATGTAAATATTTTGCGCACGACTTGATTTATGGCGCAAAATGCGGTAAAATAGATATAGTAAACCATGAAAGAGGTACATATATGAAATACAGCTTTTCTCCTGCGGATATTTTGCTGCCTGATTTTTCACAGCACGAGGCTTACCTGTGGGCAACGGTGGCTTGCGATCAGTTTACCAGTGAGCCCGAATACTGGGAGGCTGCGGAGCGCAAGGTGGGGAAAGAGCCCTCTACGCTGCGCATGATCCTGCCTGAGGTGTATCTGGATCAGCAGGAGCAACGCATCCCACAGATCAATGCTGCAATGGATGAGTATCTTGTTGAGGTGCTTAAGGAGCATAAGAATTGCATGATCTACGTGCGCAGACAGCAATCGGACAGCACGATCAGACAGGGACTGATGGGACTTATCGATTTGGAGGAATACGACTATCATAAGGGCGCGCAAACGCTCATCCGCGCCACCGAGGGAACCGTGCTTGAGAGAATTCCGCCGCGCGTTCGGGTGCGCCGCGGAGCAAGCCTTGAGCTGCCTCACGTTATGCTGCTGATCGATGACCCGGAGCATACCGTTATGCCCTTGGCACACAGCCTCTGTGAGCAAGAACCGGCATATGCGTTCCGTTTGATGTTGGGCGGCGGTGAGATCTGCGGCTTTTTCATCCCCGGTGAGCGAACCGAAAGCATTGCACAGGCGTTGGATGCCTTGGTGACCGAGGAGCAGATGCAGGCACGCTACGGTAAGGAGGGCCTTGCGCCCTTGCTGTTTGCGGTGGGTGACGGCAACCATTCGCTGGCAACCGCCAAGGCCTGCTATGAGGAGCTCAAGCAAAAGCTCGGGGAGGAGGCCTTGGAGCATCCTGCCCGTTACGCGCTTTGTGAGGTGGTCAATCTGCATGATCCGTCCTTGCACTTTGAGCCGATTTACCGCGTGATGTTCGGTGCGGATCCCGATGACGTGCTGGCAGAATTCCGTGCCTATGCCGCGTCCTTGCAGGGCAGCGCGGCTACGCAGAGCGTGCTGTGCGTTTGCGGAGCGCGCGAGGAGCAGATCACGGTCGAGCATCCCGAAAAGCAGTTGACCGTGGGAACGGTGCAGGATTTTGCGGATATTTATCTTGCAGCGCATCCCGAGGTGCGTATCGACTATATCCACGGTGAAAAAGCGTTGCGCACGCTGGCAAGCAGTGATGATGCGATCGGGTTTTTATTTGACGGTATGCATAAGAGTGAGCTTTTCAAAACGGTTATTTTTGAGGGAGCCCTGCCCAAAAAGACCTTTTCGATGGGACATGCCAAGGATAAGAGATACTATCTGGAGGCTCGTAAAATTTGAGCAAAGGAGTGCTTATGAAGCTTTTACATTGTGCGGATATCCATCTGGATTCGGTCATGGAATCCAATCTCTCGCCCGAACAGGCTAAGGAGCGTAAGCGAGAGCTTCTCTCCGGCTTTGCTGATCTGGTGCGGTATGGAGCAGAGCATGACGTGCGAGGCATTTTGATTGCGGGAGATCTGTTTGACGGTGCATCCTGCGCCAAGCGCACCAGAACGTACGTGCTGGATCTGATCAGACAGTATCCGCAGATCGAATTTTTCTATCTTTCGGGCAATCACGACGAGGGTGAGGTGGGTTTTACCGATACCAAAACTCCACTGCCCGAAAATCTGCACACCTTCACCGATGCGTGGCAGGAATATACGCTGGAGGGCGTCAGCATCTGGGGATGTGTGGATCCTTCCGGGAAGGAAACATATGACGCGCTTGTACCGGACGCATCGCGCATCAATATCGCCGTGCTGCACGGTCAGATCTATGAATCGGATACCCATTATGACGGGGGCGTCAATCTGCGTGCATTGGCAGATAAGGGACTTGACTATCTGGCGCTTGGACATATTCATTCTTACCGCATTGATACGTTGGATGCACGCGGTGTTTATTGCTATGCAGGATGCCCCGAGGGAAGAGGCTTTGACGAATGCGGCAACAAGGGATTTGTGATGCTCGATATCGGAGAGGATGGAAAAATTACCACGCAATTCGTCTCGCTTGCAAGACGGAAATGCCACGTGTTTTCGGTGGACGTCTCGGAGTGTGACAGCCTGCTCTCCTTGGAGAAGACCGTGCTTGATGCCTGCGTAGCGGCCGCCCCGGAGGATATGGTCAAGGTGGAGCTTGTGGGCAGCGTTGCCCCGGAGACCTGTCATGATGCAGGATACATGGCCGGTGTGCTTTTGGATCGTTTTTATTTCGCCAAGGTGTACGATAAGACCAGATTGAGCATTCGTGCCGAGGACTATCAGAACGATATTTCGCTCAAGGGTGAGTTCGTGCGTCTGGTGTTGGCATCGACTTTGGATGAGGAGATCAAAATGCAGGTGATAGAAAAGGGCATCCGCGCCCTTGGCGGTGAGGAGGTGGATGCATGAAGCTGATCCGACTCTACGTGGCAGGCTTTGGAAACCTGCAGGATTTTTCCTATGAGTTTTCTGATGGCGTAAATGTTATCACTGCACCCAACGGCTGGGGAAAGAGTACCTTCGCGGCCTTTTTACGCAGTATGTTTTACGGTCTTGGCGACACCCGCGCACGCAGCGTGGCGGAGAATCCGCGCAAGCGTTATATTCCTTGGACGGGCGGCAGATTTGGTGGCAATCTTGAATTCGAGGTGAACGGAAAAGGATATAGGATCGAACGCTTTTTCGGAGCAAAGGAGAGTGAGGATACCTTTACGCTGTTTGCATTGGACACAGGAAAACCCAGCGATGATTATAGTGAGCGTATTGGTGAGGAACTGTTCGGGATTGATGCGGATGGCTTTTGCCGAACCGTATACATGGACGCATCGGCACATACGCACGGCAAAGTAGATAAATCGGCCAACAACAGCATCAATACCAAGCTCAATCATCTGTTGCAGGCTGAAAACGACCTTGGTAATTATGAAGAGGCGATGGATGCATTGCTGCGCCGCAAGAGATATTACAGGACGACAGGCGAGCGCGGTGAGATCTATAACGGGGAGCGTCGCATGCTCGAGCTGCAAAGACAGATCGAAGTATGCGCTTCTCAAAAGGCGCAGGCACAACAGCTGGATGAACAGATCGCATGTCTGACGCCTGTCGTACAACAAAGTGAGCAGGAAGTGCAAAGGTTGCAGCAGGATCTGGCACGTGCAGCCGGTCAAAAGCAGCGCAGAACGGTGTTGGAAACCTACAGCCGCATGCGCAGTGAGATTTCGGCAGCCAAACGCGAGGCGGATGTCGTGCAGGCAGAATTTGTGGGTGAGGTGCCCCTGCTTGCCGAGGCTGAGCAGTATCAGGTACTTGCAGGACAGCTGACTACGCTGCAAGGCAGAGCGCAACAGGTGCAAAGCGATAAAAGTATAAAAGAAGCGTTGGCAGGTCTTGCTCCCATGTTTGCGAATGGTGTAACTTCCTTGGCCGAAATCGATGCAGCCTTGAAGGCTTGCAACGAGCTTCGTGACATTGAGGGTGAGCTCCGTGCGCACAAGGCTCTGGCAGATTCACTCGCGGAGCAGGCAGATGCCATCGGCGATCCCGCGCCCCTCAAAAAGAGCAAGCAGGGCAGAAGGGCAACGGCTGGCAAGGTGCTTGGCGTTGTGCTTGCGTGCTTGTCCGTAGCCATGCTGATCACAGCCGCAGTCATGCTGCTTAGCAGCCGCGTGGTGCTTGGCGTGATCTGCGGTATTGGCGGTGTTGCGTTTTTGGGATTTGCCGTATTTGTGCTGTTGAGTGCTGTTTCAGCCGCCCAGCTTTCGGGCAGGTCAAAGCGAGCTGCCGATGCAGCATTCAAAATCGAAACCAAAAAGCGTTTGCTCGAAGAGCGTGAGCGTGAGCTCTCGCTGGCACAAGCGTGTAAAGAGCGCTATACGGACAAAGCATCCGTGCCTGTTGCACTTGCACAAAAGCACGGATTGAACGTGGACGTGGGATATATTTCTGCGCTGAGCTCATTGCGCCATGCTACCGAGCAATATTTACGTCTTTGCGAGCAGCAAAAAGCTAAGGATGCGCTGTATGAGGGGATCGTTGCCGAGGCGGACGAGGTCTGGGACAGCATATGTGCATTTTTGAAGCGTTGGAACCGATCCTTTGATCGCTCGGATTGTGCCTTTGTGTTAGCTGAGATGCGCACGGTGCTCTCCGATTTACAAAGAAGAAGACAGGAGATTGCCCAAAAAGAAGATGCTGCACGCAAATATGCCCTGGAGAATAACGTGCGCGGCCTGGCAGAAGCCGGTGGTAACGATGACTGGGCACTGCCCGACCCGGATGTGATCTCTTCGCAATGGGAGCAGAGCCAAGTGCTTTATAAGCAGCAAAACGCACAACTGACCGCGCTTGTACAAAAAGCGGAGGCGCTTTACGAAGCAGCGGATGCATACGGTGCGCTGGTTGCGGAAAAGCAGGCTTTGAGCGATACGCTGCAGCAGCAGAATGCCAATTACAATGCGATTGTGTTGGCGGAAAAATACATGGCACAGGCAAGAGAGAATCTTTCCTCGCGGTATTTGAACAGAATGCAAAATGCTTTTCTTGGCCGCATGCAGCAAATGGGCGGTGAACAGCTGCGTTTCACCATGGACACCGATTTCGGTATTATGCTCATGGAAAAGGGCAAGAGCCGCAGCATCGAGTATCTGAGCAGCGGTTGGAGAGATATGGTGGGCTTTTGCTTAAGGCTTTCCTTGGCGGACGGTTTATTCGAGCAGCAGAAGCCGTGTCTTGTGCTGGATGATCCCTTTGTTTATTTAGACACCGAGCGCGCCTTGGCGGCACGCAGACTTCTGGATGCACTGGCAGAGGAGTATCAGATCATCTACCTGACTTGCAGAGAATGACAGCTATCAAATTTACAGAAATGGATCAAATAAAATGGCGAATATTATTATTGTCGGTGCAGGTGTTGCGGGGCTTTCCGCAGGCATCTGTGCACAAATGGAGGGGCATCAAGCCACTATATATGAGCGGCATTTCAAAGCCGGAGGTAACCTGACGGGCTGGGATCGCCAAGGCTATCACATCGATAACTGCATCCATTGGCTGACGGGAACCAACCCCGTTACCGATTTCTACAAAATGTGGGAAAAGTTTGGAGCTCTTGGCAAAGGCATCAAGGTGCATCAGCCTGAAAACCTGTATACCTATGAGGACGCACAGGGGCAGCAGCTTTCACTCAACGAAAGCATCAGCCGACTGCAAAGGGATATGCTGGCCATTGCGCCTGAGGACAAAAAGGAGATCAATGGCTTTATCAGAGCCGTTCGCTCCATCCAAAGGCTCAACGGTATAGGAGGAAAAGCTTGCGAGCGTGCAAGTAACGCATGGGAAAAGCTGATCAGCGTACCGGATATGCTCAAGTATTATAAGTGCAGCATCAAGGATCTGGGTGCGCGCTTCAAGAATCCCATGCTGAGTGAGTTTTTTAAGTCCTTTATGCCCGAACAGTTCAGTGCGCTTGCTTTGATTATGGTTTTTTCCACCTTCACAGGTAAAAACGGTGCTATTCCGCATGGCTCGTCCTGTGTCATGGCTGATCGCATGGCCGAAAAATTCCGATCGCTTGGCGGTGTGTTGCATTTGAAAAAGGGTGTGGCTAAGATCAAGGTGCAGGGCAATGCAGCCGCATCGGTGACGTTGGATGACGGCACGACTGCAACGGCAGAGCAGTTTATCATCACTGCTGATCCTGCCGTGGCGTTTGGTACGCTGCTGGATCGCGCGTACATGCCGAAAAAATTGTCAGAGCAGTATGCCGACAGCAATATGATCCGTTTTTCCAGCACGCATTGTGCCTTTGCGTTTGACGGTGAGGACGTGCCGTTTTGCGGTGAGATGATCTACGAGATTCCCGCGCAATACAGGAAATTACTGTGCGGCAGGTACGTGATGCTGCGCGAGTTTTCGCACGAGCCGGGCTTTTCTCCCAAGGGAAAGAGCCTGCTTCAGACCATGATCTATTGCCTGGAGGACGATGCAAAGTCGTTGGTGGCATTACATGGGGATAAAGACGCGTATGCCGATAGAAAGAGGAGAATGACAGAAGCAGTGGAGCAGATTATCTGTGATCGCATGCCCGCGCTGCGCGGCAGGATCAGCTGCATCGACTCTTGGACCCCTGCTACCTACAATCGCTTCGTCGGCTCCGAGATCGGCTCGTTTATGAGCTTTGTCATGCCCGCAGGCGCTGCTCCCGTGCAGCTGTCCGGCAAGATCGACGGACTTTCCAACGTCTATCTTGCAACGCAGTGGCAAATGGCCCCCGGCGGCCTTCCCATCGCAGCCAACACAGGCATGGATGCGATCAAGCTGATCAATCAAAAAGAAAAGAAAAAATAAAATACTAATGAGTAAAAGAAAATCCTCACCGCAGTGAGGATTTTCTTTGTATATCAGTGGAGTTGCGTCGATCGTGTTTCGTGGCAGCCGGGTGTGTCACAGCTCCGCTGTTTTTGGGGCACTTTGCAAGGCTGCTTTCGAAATGATTACTTCTTATTCTTTTCCTTGGCGCGTTTGTCGTTGATGATCTGCATATGTTCTGCGGTGATCAGCTCAACGCCGTTTTCACGTGCCCAGTCCACGCATCCCTTGAGCACCAAGGGCAAAAATACGCGTGGCACTGCCAGCACGGTTTCCAGAGCGTCGTCGGTGAACTTGATCTTGTCATCTGCACGGTCAGCTGCATAACGAACAGAGGCCAGCGAGGCCTTGCGCATCTGGAGCAGCTCGGCTCTCATTCGGGTCTTGCGGTGGAACCAGAAGTTTTTGCTGTCGCGGTAGCCGTAATCCACGGGCAGGGCGGGGAAGTCCTTTGCCTTGACGCCGTTTATGATGGCATCACGGTACTTTTTCTTCATCAAAATCTTGTCCACGCGCAAAATAAAGTGCGCACCGAACTTGGAGGTAATGCCGTTGAAGTCGTGATAAGGCCCTTCGTAGCCGTTCAGCTCACCGGGCAGGCCCTTGTCCGCACCGTCAAGCTCGCGCATCCACGTGCATTCAATGGCTTCGATGGCATCGGTCAGCATCATGGGTCTTGCTTCGCCCGTTTCCTCTTCCAAGAGGGATTTCTCCAACTTGAAATTGCACTTGGGCATCTTTTCCTCGGGCTTATCACCCGGCCAGGAAAGCTTGACAGCCTCCTTAAAGGTAGAGGGCTTATCGTCAATGAAATTCAGCGTGCACTTGCCGTTGCGCAGAATGTTCTGTGCGGTATTGGACGAGTTGCGGCAGCAAAGCAGCATGGCATAATAGTCCTTGCCTGCCACGTAGTAGGGCTGTACCAGCGAATAAGGGCCGAGGTTGGTCGTGCCGTCCTCACAAAGCGTTGAAATGATGACGGTTGGCATGGGGAAAAACAGAGAGGTCTGATAAAAATTGTCTACGATACGAAGGTTTTCAAAGCTGCTCATATCAAAAGCTCCTTTATTTATTGTGTTATGCTCATTGTACACCCAAAGCGGATAAATGTCACGCAAAGGGGATTTGTTTTGCAACGAATTCTTGACGAAATGGCTTTGCTGTGGTATGATATAGGTAGAAGTCTCCAAAGGAGGAAAAGATATGATCGAAAAGACCAAGCAGACTGCAGGTGCGGATGAAAAGACTCCCTCGCATGCGCAGTATTTTTCATGGATCAACAATACCAACGAGGGCTCGACCGAGCAGCAAACGCTGATCAACCTGGAATATTTCCGCTGGATGCGTGATACCTACGGTATGCAGTTGGACATTTACGCATGGGATGCAGGCAATTTGGACGGTGCACAGGGCACGTACGAAAAATTGGATGGCCCCAAGCTGTCGCGTCAGTATCCGAACGGGTATGCGCCCGTTGTCAAAGCAGCTGCCGATATCGGTGCGCGCATGGGCGTGTGGATGGGTCCTGACGGCTACGGTGAGGACGAACAGAGCGCCAAGGAACGCCACGAGCTGCTGGTTTCATTGTGCCGCGATCACCATTTTGCGCTGTTTAAGATCGATGGGGTGTGCGGTCAGCTGCGCGAGGATACCCGCAAGCATTTTTGCGATGCGCAAGCCGAGTGCCGCAAGTATTCGCCCGATTTGGTGCTGCTCAATCATCGCCTTGAGCTTGGCGAGGGAGAGAAGTACGCCACCACTTTCCTTTGGCAGGGGGCGGAGACCTACGTGGATATCTTTTCCTTCAATCAGTGCACCGCCCCGCATAACCGCGCCTTTATCTTTACGCGCGGTGAGACCGAGGGCCTGCGCCGTCTGACCGAGGACCACGGCGTTTGCCTGTCCTCTTGCATGGATCGCTTTGAGGACGATCTGATCTATCAGGCCTTCAACCGCAATCTGATCTTAGCCCCTGAAATTTACGGCAACCCCTGGCTGCTCTGCGATAAGGAACAGCCCAGACTTGCCCATATCTATAATCTGCACGCAAGACTCAACGATATTTTGGTGGACGGCATGCTTTTGCCCGAAGAAAAGTATGGGAAGAATGCAGTTGCACGCGGCAATGACAAAACGCGCGTGCTCAGCTTTGGCAACCCTACGTGGGAGCCCAGGGAATTTGAGATTACGCTTGACGGGGAGATCGGTCTTGCACCGTGTACGTCTGTTACGGTCATCTCTCACCATCCCTCTACCTACAAGATTGGAAGATATAAGTACGGTGCAACCGTCAAAATCCATGTCGAGCCCTTCCGTGCCGTGCTGTTGGAGATCTGTGACAGCTATCTTGCTCCCAAGCTGCTGTCGGATCAGCCGCACCGCGTGATCGGCCGCAACCGCTATGAGCTTGTCAAAGCGCTGCCGAGTATCAAAAAGCTGGGAACGACTGCGCCTGCAGCAGTTCCGGTGCATGCTGAGAAGATGATCGAATCCACGCTGTTTGCCATGGATAATGACTCCCTGGAGAGCCGCTGTGCCAAGCGTGCGGGAGAGACGCGCATTCCTGCAGTCAAGACTGCACGTGACGCCTTCTTTGCGCAGGACACTTACCGTCTGCGCGGTTGTGACAACGCATATGCCTTTGACGGCAACCCCGACACGTTCTTTGACGGTGTTTCGCGTTTTTTGTGGGGGACGGGAACACGTATAGACGGCGGATGCTTGCGCGTAGATTTCGGACAAGTGATGTATGCGGACCGCATCGAGATCGAATTTTTCTGCCCCGATATACCCACCGAAGAAGTACCCGAGCAGACCATTCCCGAGTATCTTGATTATTCCACCGATCTTTTGCATTGGAGCGACGCGGGTAAGGGTTCCTTTACCGTGATCGGAGAGCAGACAACGCGTGCGGTCAAGCATAACGTGCACAGCATTTATGAAAGTCGCGGTAAGAGATGTGTGCTGTCCTTTGCCGTAGGGGCTTTGCGCTATGTGCGCGTACCCAAGCCCATGGACCGTATCAGCCGCATTTCTCTGTACAAAAACGGTGTGGAGCTGCCGCTTAAGTCCCCTCGTGCCAATAATCTGATGCCGTCCACGCAGCAAAGACCCGTGGTCGGTGCGCAAAAGGTGACTGTTAAGGTAGATCGCCGCGATTGGGTGCCCGGCTCGTATCTTTCGGTTGCGTTGGAAGGGCAGCATGGTGCCGAGGGTGCGTATGCAGCTGTGGAAATGGACGGGGATGCGTTCGGTGCGCCCGAGCGTGCGCCTACGTATCTTGCCAACGCATGGGAATCGCGCGTAGTCATTATGGATCATCACTATACCTACTATATCCCCGTGACCGAGGAGATGCTGGATCGTGAGCTGACCGTTTGGGTTATGCTGCTGGACAAGGAGCACACTGATTTTGTGTCCGATGTCTATCTCTGTCCGCCTCTTTTGGATTAATACATTAATTTTTGTGCGATATTCTTGCAATTTTAACAAAAAAATGGTAAACTGTTATAAGTATCACCTCCGAGCCACATAATGACTTGAAAGGAGCTTGTTTATGAAGTTGAATTACAAACGTGTGATATTGGTGGGAATGGCTTTCTTCCTCATCAGTGCCTTTTGGCAGGCGTATGATGCCATCGTACCGCTGATTCTGACAAATCACTTTGGTCTGCCGCAATCCATTTCGGGCGCGGTCATGTCGATCGACAATGTGCTGGCGGTATTCATGCTTCCGATCTTCGGCGCACTCTCGGACAAGATCAATACCAAGATTGGTAAGCGTACCCCCTTTATTTTGGTGGGCACCATCCTTGCCGTGATCTCTTTCGTTTGCCTGACTCTGATCGATAACTATCAGCTGGCGCAGGTCATCGCTGCAGGCGTTCCCGGCCTTGAGCAGGGAACCATGGCGGATGCCGAGTTTGCCGAGCTGGTCAGAAAAACCACGGTTGAGCTGACCGTGGCAAATCCCTTGCCCTTTATCGGATTTATCGCAACGCTGCTTGTGGTGCTTGTTGCAATGGCAACCTTCCGCTCTCCTGCCGTAGCGCTTATGCCTGACGTAACCGTTAAGCCTTTGCGCTCCAAAGCAAACGCGATCATCAATCTGACAGGTACGGCAGGTGGTATCATTGTGCTGGCGCTGGGCATGGTTTTCGCAACCTCTAAAAATCACTATATGCAGTATACCGGTTATGTTGCAGCTGTTGTATCGGTCATGCTGGTGGGTCTGATCATATTCATGCTGACCGTCCGTGAGCCCAAGTGGGCTGCTGAGATGGAGGCGGAATCGGTTCGCCTTGGATTGGAGGAGGCTCCCACCGAGGATCAAAACGGTGTAAAGCGTAAGCTTTCCAAGCCCGAGCTGATCTCGCTGATGCTGATTCTTGCGTCTGTGGCACTTTGGTTTATCGGTTATAACTCAATTACCAGTAAGTATTCGGTTTATGCAACCAATATTCTGAGCTTTGACTTTAACTTTACCCTGATCGTAGCGCAGGCTGCGGCCATCGTTTCTTACGTGCCCGTTGGTATTATTTCGTCCAAGGTTGGCAGAAAAAAGACCATTTTGGCAGGTATCATCATGCTGGCAACCGCATTCACGGTTGGTCACTTCATACAGCCTACCACGCCCGCTTGGATCATGTATCCCATTTTCAGCTTGGCAGGCATCGGCTGGGCGTCCATCAACGTCAACTCGTTCCCCATGGTGGTTGAGCTGGCACGAGGTGGCGACGTGGGCAAGTACACCGGGTATTATTACACCGCGTCCATGTCCGCACAGATCGTGGCCCCCATCGTCTCGGGCGTGCTGTATGACCTGATCGGCATGCGCAACGTATTCTTCCTGTTTGGTGCTGTCTTTGTGGTATTCTCGTTTATCACCATGTTCTTTGTCAAGCACGGTGACGCAAAGCCCGAGCCCAAGAAGAGTGCGCTGGAGAATTTGGATGTGGATGATTGATTGCAATGAATAATGAATGATGAAGTCGCCGCAAGCGGCTGATGAAAAATGAATCATTATGAGAAAAACCGCTCGAAAGAGCGGTTTTTCTGCGTTTTATTGTAACGGACAGTCCGGGAGGCCTGTCCCTACATGTGGTCCGAAATGGCATCTCTATGTACTACGCCCGCGCGGCCTGTCCCTACATGTGGTCCGAGATGGCATTACGCCCGCGCAGCAATATACCTGTAGGGACAGGCGTCCTCGACTGTCCGTCCACCATTGGCAAGGTGCCTCATGGTTTGCCGCACCTGTCCACAAATGTTCCCCACTGTGTATACACGGTGGGGAACGGAGAAACGATTATTCAATTATTCCACGTTGACGTATCCGCCGATGATCTCGGCAACGGTTGCGCGATCCTCTTCGGAAAGAGTTGCTTTCCAATCACCGATCTTGGCATCGCCCCAAGCGGACAGGTATTCGATGGTATAGGAGCCGATTTCAATGCGCGTTTCATATACTGCCTCATGATCCCCAAAGCAATACGAAAATTCTGCTCTTTGGAAGATCTCGCGCAGCATTTGTGCGTCCTCGTCGCGTATCTCTACAGGAGATCCCGCATAAGGTGTCAATACGACGGTGCCGCTGCCAAAATCGGGATCAAACTCGGTGATCTGTTCAAAATAAGTACCGTTTACTGTGACTAAAACGCCTTGGTCAGCTTTGCTGCAATCCACGATGTCGCCAAGCATGCTTACCGTTTGCTGGCCGTTATGCGCACACCACATATCCTCAAGCCGTTGGGGGTTGATGTTCATAGAAAAGTCAAACGTGCCGTTCAGCTTTTCATCCACCGCTTCATTGTGACCGAAATATGTGTCCGCATAATAGATGATGCTGTCGTATTCTTCTGAATGCAAGCCGACGATTGCCTCGTGTAGCGCATCTGTGATATCCTTTGTGTAGCCATCTGCATACCAATAATGCGTGGTGGTGAAGAAGGTGCCGTCGGAGTAGCCAACGAAGGTTCCGTCGCAGTTAAAGTCCAACATACCGGCAAGCTCCAAGGTGCCGTCGCGCCATTCTGCATCGTTCAGCGCCTTTTTGATTTTCAACTCCACCGATGCGGGCAGGGAAACGATCTTGTTACTGTCGGACAGCTTAACGCTTGAAAAGCTTGGCTGATAGTTGCCGACCGTGATGATCTCATTGACCGTGCGTCTTTGCTCCTCGGTCAGAGGGAGAAAATGACCGTTGCCAACGAATACACCGGCCTCTGCGCTGTAGCGGTAGGCCTTTCCCGCAAACGTGATTTGATATTCACAATCAAGCTCAATCGAATCTTGTCGCCAGGAGCCGTTGTTGAGGATGGCCAGCAGCGTCTGGGTGTCCTCTTCGCTCAACTCTCTGCTGACGTAGGACAGGTTATAGGGAGTTACCTTAATGGGCGCGGCAAACGCATCGGTGGAGAATTCTCCGTAACCCGCTTTGACGCGAAAAACTTGGAAGGTCATGTTGGCCTCGGAATAGATGAGCTCGATCGAATATTCGGGTGGGGCGGGATCGCCATCCACGGGAGCTGCTGTAAAGCTGTAAAGAATGATATACTCACCGTACGAGTTGCGCGTGATGCAGAAGGTAAAGAACTCGTTGCCAAGCATGAGCTGCTCACCCTCGAACAGCTTTTGCGCTCTTGCTACGGTTTCTTGTGCGCTATCTGCGCCAAGTCCCATTTTGCAAAGCGAGGTATACAGAGTATCTCCGGGGGCAATGGCGTGCGGCAATCTCATATCATCGGGAATTGCCGCACCTAAATAAAAATTGTTACAGCTTCCGTCGGGGCTGCGCGTATATCCGTAAGCAAACAGATCCGAGCCGTATTCCTCGCCGCTGTAGCCCTCTTCATATTCAATGTCCGCAGGAGTCATGATGTCAAACATACCCTTGCCGCTGTGGTACGTCAGTGCTCCCACCGAGGCTCTGAATGCTTCGGGATCAGTGGTCACAAAGCCGTATTTGATCAAAAATTCATGGAATTCGGTGGCGGAAACCGAGGGGGAGGGAACGTATCCGAACCCAACCACATGCACCGCCTTTTCAAAGGTGAAGGAGTGCTCACCGAACGACACAACAAGGTCGTATTCACCGCAAGTCGCTTGCTCGGGGATATGAAACGTATATGTCATCTCGCGGCTCTCACCGGGGGCAAGCACGTATTTTTGGTATTCCTCGGTTATGGGGTAGTCCTCGTGCAAGATGATGCATGTATCACTCATAGTCAGCATGGCATTGGGTACGAATGCGCTCCACGAGCCTGTGAACTCAATATCCCGGTCGGAAATATTGGTCATGCCCACCGTGATCTCCAGCGTGCTGCCCGGGACGCTCATGACAGGGGCACCGCCTTGCAGGCTGTGATAGAACTGCAGCCCACCGACAACCGCGACCTGCTCTCCGTCGATCAGGATCTTGACCTGCTCGGGATCCACGCCTGCATATTTGGCAAGCGTATCGATCAGCGATTCGATCAGCGCGTCGTAGTTTTCATAGGACGTGATCTGCGCAGAGAGCGTGACGGTCACGGTCTTTTGTCCATTCTCAAGGGAAAGCTTCTGCTGCAGATATTCCCATAGTGTGTTCGGCACGACCGTTGAGATCATTTGATCCATAACGGTTTCTTCGTAGTTGAGAATCTCCACTGCGTTGTCTACCTCATTGAGGTACTTCCACGCTTCAAACACGTTGGCAGCACCGCCCGGCAGGCTGACGCGCTCGCGCTTTTGCGTGCCGTTATCGTTTACGTAATACACCCAAACGTTTTCGGGCAAGCCCTTGGAGGGCTCGTATTCAATATCCAACGTTTTGGGGATAAAGGGAACGATCACAAGCACGGTACTGAGCAGGAGTGCGAGCGCAGCTGCGATCAGCACGGGCTTTACCCATGCAAATCTGCGTCGCGCACGCTTACGCTCCAGCTCCGCATCAATTCGGAGCATGCGCTCGACCGCATCCACGTCGATGTGGGCAAGACCGTCCGAAAATAAATTCTTATTCATCATTTCAAATAACCCTCGCTTTCCAAAAGCTGCCGCAGTTCCTTTTTCATGGCGGCAATTTCCTTGTTGACCGTGGACTGACTGCAGCCCAGCTTCTCTGCAATCTGTGAGATGGGGCGGCAGAGGTAATATCTGCTCATAAAGATATAGGCACGGCGGTCGGATAGCGTGTTTGTAAAGTCGGTCAGCAAAGCCCCCAGCTCCGAGGCCTGTTGCTCGGTGTAAAAGGCATCGCTGTCGGCAAGCATATCGTCAAGATCGGAAAGGGAAGATACCATCTCGCTCGGTACGCGCTTTTTCCGGTGCATGGCCTTGTAGCGGTTGAGTGCCGTTTTGCGCATGATCGAGATCACAAAGGCTTGCAGGGAATCGGGCTGTGCGGGCGGGATCGAATTCCACGTGCGCACGTAAGTATCGTTTAAGCATTCCTCGCAATCCTGCGCGTCATGCACAATGCTATATGCAACGCTCAGCAGCCGCTGCTTGTATTTGGCGTCGGTTTCCTTGATCGCGCGCTCGTCACGCTGCAGATAAAGCGAAATGATCTCGCCATCCGACAAATGTCCATTGCTTTTATGCTTCATAACACACCTCCTTGTCACGTATTTGTCGTGAAGGGCCTTCACTATATATAGTCAACAAAATTTTTGAAAAGTGTAATTCATTATAGCATCTTTTTGAAAAAATGTAAACAGGGCGCAAAAAAGCTGCTCCAAATACTTGAAGCAGCCGGATATTTAGCCGGATATTTACTTGATAAGATCGTCAAACAAACGGATATTGGAGGTTTACTTGATCAGATCGTCAAACAAACGGATATTGGAGGGCTCGGGCTTACGCTCACCGTTCTGGCAGGCTTTGACGATCTCTACGATGCGGTCGTTGATAGGTGTGGGAACACCGTATTTGCGTCCCTGCTCGCACACGATTCCGTTGATGGCGTCGATTTCACATGCCTTGCCTTTTTTGAGATCCTGCAGCATGGAGGGCTCGATCGCACTGTGCTTTTTCATGGCAATGGGGATGATCAAAGTCGCAATCGTACGCTTGAGTGCGTTTTTGTAGTAGAAGAGCTTGGTAATATCCTTGCCCTGCACGGGAGCAAAGGTCGCACCCGCAGCATGGCCGACGTCAATGCATTCCTTGATGCAGCGAATGGCCACGCGGCGTGCGTCTGCATTGTCTGAAACGTCGCCAAACGTGCCGCCCACCACGGTTCCAAGCCCGGAGAAGGTGGCGTTGATGAGCAGCTTGGACCAGCGCGCACCGATCAGATTGGGCTCCTCGTGCACGGGACACATCAGCTCCAGCAGATCCTTGACCGCCTTGAATTGTGCATCGGTAATGCCGTCCATGCGTCCCATGTGGAAGGAAAGGCTGTCCGGGGAGCTGGTCAGCGTGCATTCACCGGGAGCGGAGAGGGTTGCGCCCCATTCCACGGTGCAGCCCATGGTGCGATTCGCACCCACGATTTCGGCAATACCCGGCTCGGGCAAGCCGTTTTGCAGCGTCACGATCACACCGTCCTCGGCAAGGTGGTCGGCAAGAAACGTCACCACCTCGCGGTTGTGCAGCTGCTTGGTCAAGAGCAGGATGACGTCGTATTTGCCTTGCATTTGGTCGGGTGTGATGGCTGTGACCGGAACGGTCATTTCCACGGTTCCCGTGATGTGCGCACCGTGTGCGTTGAGTGCATCCACGTGAGCGCGGTTGCGGTTGATAAGATCAATCTTGCCGCCGTTTTTGGTAATATATGCGCCAAGCACCGTGCCAAGCGAGCCTGCGCCGTAAATTGCATATCTGCTCATAAAAGCCTCCTTATTTCAACTCGTATTCGGCAGTCAGCCACAGATTGAAGTGCAGCTGCTCGTTGTCGTTTGCGTATTGTGCGGGGATCAGGGGCACGTAATCGCGCAAGACTTCCTTGCAAGCCACCTTTGCGGTGCCACCGTTCAGTGTGACGGTGCAATCACTGTGCAGCTTGATGGCGTGGGTGTCACCCTTGAAGACGTAGATCTGCTTTGTCAAACCGTCGTCCACGGTAAAGGAGGTGGCGTTGATTTCGGAAAAGTCCAGATAAACTAAGGAATCCGCGGTATTTTTCTTTACGTGGATGACGTTGCCTTCAGCCGAGCAGAGCAGGGCGTGCGCGATCTGCTGTTGCTCTCCCTTGCCGGCATAATGGTCGTCTTTCCAGGTCATATCGGGGGCGTATGCGTCCAAGGCAGACTTGGCGTTGAGGTCGTAAATGCGATATTCGGCATTCCCGTTTTCGTCCAGCACGTAAACCAATGCGTCGTCATAAGGCAGCTTGGCAATATTCTGCTTGCCCTGCAGATTGACGCTTGCATCGTGTGCGCCAAGGCTGACCGCTAAGAACAGCACAAGCGCGATAGCCATCACATGTGCGCTACCCTCGGCAGGGGACACCTTGTGCTCCTTTTTGCGGATGGCGCGCCACAAAGAACGCAGCGAGAAGTGGGAAAGTGCGGGAACAGCACAGATGGCAACCGCAAAAATGCCAAGCGCAAAGACCGCACCGTACACTTCCGCCATAGTCAGCCCAAGTGCGGAGGTGGCAAGCAATATGACGGGCATGAGGATGGGCATATAAAGTGCGGTCGCCAGCAGCTCACCGTGCCACAGGGAAAGATCGTGCTTGCGGCAGAGTGTGATGGCAAGCTCGTTTGCCATGAACAGAATACCGCTGAATACGAACAGGTAACTTGCATCGGGCAGCGCGAAAGAGAGCACGATGCCAAGGAATGCATGCAGATAGGCAAAAGCGCGCGTGACATCGCGATACTCAAGCTTGAGCCATTTGGTACCAAAATGTGTTGTGATCGCACAGGCAGCCAGCGACAAAAGTCCAAGGCCTATCACGATTGCCGTATTGGAGTAGGTGATGGTTCCGATCATGTGGAAATCGATCACACCAAAGAGTGCCGCAATCAGTGAGAACAGGTAGTAGCAGCCCCATGCAAGTACTGCGCTCCAGGCAACGCCTGCCACCAGCACCACAAAAGCCTCTGCGGTTTTGCGCAAGTTGCGCTGCTTACGCCAAAGAGCCGAAAGCAGGACGTTGGCTGCCAGCATCAAAATCAACAGGACAGCCAGAATGATGACGGTGGTGTGGTTATACACCACGGTGGTGATGTTGAGATAAGAGAAGAAAATGGCAGACTCTTCTGCGTCATACAGGCTGTCAAGGTCATAGTTTGCTAGCTTGTCGATCAGCGCATCCACGATCTGCGCCTGCTGGGAAAGATAGGTCAGCCCCACGTTTTCGGGGTTGTCATTTTGCGTGTGGTAGTTCTCACCGCCTAAAATGTTGGCTACGTTGAGTCCCTGGTAGGCTTCCTTGAAGTTGGAAAAGTCGGTGCCGTTGGGCATGGAATCATATACCATGGTGGCAATCGAACAGGTAAACAGGCTCTTGTTGACCTCGGAGAAAAGCTTGATGGTGTTGTAGTTGTTGGCAGCGGTTTCAAACATGATCAGCGTGCCTTGTGTACCGCGTGACTCCAGGTTGGTGCCAAAGCGGATGCGCTCGACTACGTTGTCAAAGCCCTTGAATTCGTTCATAAAGGCGCGTGAGCCGTACAGCTCGTATTCCTCACCGTTGACAAAGCAGAATACCAGATCGTGCGTCAGCGTGTAACCGTTTTCCATTTTGTCAAGGTAGTATCGAATGGCCTCCAGCATGACCGAGCAGGCAACGCCGTCGTCCGATGAGCCCTGTCCCATGGGAACAGAGTCGGTATGTCCCATGAACATGATGGCCTGATTGCTTGGATTTTCTGCGTTGGCGGGGATGTGGACGATCACGTTTTTGAGATACCAGTTCTGGTAGCGGCTTTCTGTGTCGGTAGCAACGAAGTCCTGCACAAGATATGCGGGTACGTCCGTCACGTCACCTTGCACAGCACCGTAGCGCTCTACCTCGGATACGATGTAGTCGATAGCTTTTTGGTTGGCCTCTTTGTGGGCGATTGAGCGCGGACCGTTTTCAGAAAGCTTTTGGATGTGTGTCAGGATGTTCTCCTGATTGAAGTTGGTATCTTGTCTGACCTCATGCGCGTCTGCAATCGATGCGATAAACATGATGCAAAGTGTCAGAGTCAGCAAAATAGGAATGATCCTGTTGAGCGTTTTCATAAGCAATCTCCTTGTTTATATGATTCACATTACAGTGTTCAGATCATTTACATGCATATTCTTGACAAATCTGCTCCAGATTTTGCGCGATCAGCGCAAGACTGCGGTACATGACCAAGCGATCCTGTTCGTCAAGACCTTGACTTGCCATGGCAAGATAATCGTCGACCTTGTGCGTGATACGAAAGGCAATGTCTTCTCCCTTTTCGGTCAGAATCAGGGCGCTTTGATAACGCTTGCCCCCTTGTGCTTTACATGCAACGTAGCCGCTGCTTTCCAGATATCTGACTGTGCGGGAGATGTTGGCTTTATCCTCTCCGCAAAGATCACAAAGCTCCTTTGCGCTCAGCGGTCCTTGCTTGTAAAGATAATACAGGCAGGAAACGTGTGAGCTTTTCAGATCAAATTCCGCCATTTCTTCGGTTTTGATCTTGTAAATGCATCGATTGATTGCAGCGACCAGGACGGTAAAGGTTTCAAATCTGTCTTGCATAATTCCTCCTTGTTGTAATTACAACTTCTGCCATTATAGCATAAACTTGTTGTAATGTCAACAAGTTTATGCCGATTTTTCAAACAAAAGAAACTTAGGGGACTGAAAGGGACTTATTGTTACGCCCGATTTACGCGTACCGAAGACGGGAGAGTATAGAACGCCCCGTCGAATATCTCTTGCTTCAAGGCCAGCTTGATAGGTCTTTCGCCCTCAAACATGCCAATGGCGAGGGAATACGTTCCCACAGGTATACCTCTGCAGTCAAGGCGCAAAGAAACGGTCTGCTTTTCACCTGAGAGCCAAGTACGGTTGTCGGTGTCGGTTTCAAGGATATAGTCTTTGCCATCCTCGGAGCGCAATCGGATCTTGAGGTCAAATTTGCGATAGGCACGCGCCCAACCGCGGTTTTCCACGTCCAGCTCCATTTGGTTGTAAGCGGTGTTTGTCAGCTCGGGAATGACCGCACCCGTGACAAAATACCAGTAGCCAAGACGGTTGGCACAGTATTCGGTCAGATAGTATTCGTTTTTCAGCCACGCACGCGGATAACCGTGAAAGCCGGCGAACGTAGCGTGCGTGCGCTTGAAGGCTTCGATTGCGGTCAGACCGTCGCGGAAGTGGTCGTTGTGTGCGTGCACGTAGCCGTAATGCTCCATTTCAATGGCAGCGGGTGCATTCGCTGCAAGACGGTCAAAAGCCCAGGGCGCGCGCAGCGTGTCGTAGTCGTTGACCTGCGTGTAGTAATTGCAGCAAACCGAGTCGTCCTGAATGCCAAAGCCGCGTTCGTAGGCATAGTCCAAAATTTCCTGCACCTCGTCCTGCCCGTGCGCGATTCTGCTGCACATGTGGTCGTCGTTGCACAAAACGGGCGTGTCGGGGAAGTATTTGGCATGCAGGTCAAAGTGCTTTTTGGTCACCCACGTGGGGTAGATCACGCCGTCACCGTCGCCCGCGGTATGCCCCTCGCCCCAAGTCCCCATGGTGCCAACGTCAATGCACTCGATTCTGGGATCTCCGTTGTAGCGCGCACCAAAGACCTTCATGAATTTTTCAAGGCACTCAAGGAAAATGGGATCACCGTAGTCGGGCTGCAAAGCACCCGAGGGTAGTCTGTAGCCGCGCGCGCCCTTTTCGTACACGTATGCAGGCGTTGCATAGCTCAGATTGGCATCTCCCTCATAAGAGCAGACGCGCAAGGAAAAGGTATACCCGCGCGGTCCCCAGAGCGCCATGATCTCGTCAAGGTAAGAGAAGTCGTAAACGCCCTCTTCCTTTTCAATATCGCCCCAGTCAAAGCGCAGATAAAGGTGGTTGAGTCCGGGGAAGTCGGAAAGGTCGTCCGCGGGATCATGATGTACGCGATAATTCTCGCGGCCGTAGCCGTTGTCGATGTAGTGCCAGAACCAGCCCTTGTGCGGATTGCGCAAAACGGTCTTGTCATCCACCATAAGGCGCAGATCCACAAAGTTTTTGCGCACGTGCTTTTTATCTGTCATAAAGCACAAGGTCTGTATTTCCTTGCCGCCGGGTACGTTTATGACGTTGGGATATTCGGACATGAAAAAGCCCTCCTTTTTTGCATATTGCTTTGATTTTATGATACCATACAAGGGTGCGTTTGTCAATCAAAAAAGCGCGCATGTGACGCGTCTTGCGAGGGTATACTAAAAAGAAAAAGGAGTTTTATATGATTGAACAGGATACAATCAAGCTGCTGCGAGAGTGCGACGCGGGTGTCAAAATGGGTGTGCAATCCATCGAGGAGGTGCTGGAAACGGTCAAGTCGGACGAGCTGAAAGAGCTTTTGAACACGTGCAAGCAGGAGCACGATAAGCTCAACACCGAGCTGCAGGAGCAGCTGGACAGATTTGGCGATGAAGGCAAGGATCCCTCGCCCATGGCACAGAGCATGTCGTGGATCAAAACCAACGTGAAATTGACCATGCACCAGTCCGATCATACGGTAGCCGATCTGATCACGGATGGCTGCAATATGGGCGTCAAGTCGCTGAACAAATATCTCAATCAATACAAAGCTGCCGATGAGAGAAGCAAGGATATCTGCAAGCGGCTGATCAATCTGGAAGAGAAGCTGGCGGTGGATATCAGAGGATATTTGTAACTGAAAAATTCAGAATTGTGATATTTCCGAGTGTTATTCTGAGCACGGTGCAGCGTATCCCCCGAGAGTCATCCTGAGCGAAGCAGGATCTGCGATGGCTTTGTGGGGTGTCTGCTCAGCTGTTCTTGATGCAATGGGTTACAGAGATGCAAACTGTCTGTCGGTAGGGGCTGGCGCCTCGACAGCCCGAGCAGACACAAAGAACTTATTGTATTGCAAAAAGATTTGTTTATGCAGGACGGGCTGTTCGCCGCTTGCGGCATGACGTCAGCCCCTACCGACAGACGCTTTGCATTTCCTTTCTCATTCACTATTGCATTCCTGCATTTTTTGTGATACAATAAAGTGAATCAAAAACCACGGGAGGCCACATATGAGTCAAGCAAAATGGATCTGGTATCATGGAGATTATGAGCTGTACCACAGCATGCTTTTGCACGCGCGCCGCGAGGAATTCGGCTGCGAATACCCAACGTTCTGGAAGCTCTCACCCCCTTATCCCAACGTGCGCTTTTTCAAGAGCTATCATGCGGATGGCAACGATGTGGTGCGTTTTGTCACGCGCGCCAAGGCCTACGTCATGGTGGACAATGCGCGTCTGCCTGTCAACACCGATCTGAAAATCGGTGCAGGCGATCACAATATCATGGTGGTGCTGCTTGCTACGGAAGGGCTGCCAAGTCTGTACGTGGACAGCAAATATCTCAAAACCGATGAGACGTGGATCGCAGACCACATGATCGTAACAAAGCGCGTGCCGGTTGGATGCACGCCTGCTTATACCTCGGCAGAGGATAATCCCGAGGTATTCCGCTTTTCTTACGAGCGCCTTGATCCGGTCAAGATAACCGTGACCGAGCAAGGCACGCTGTACGATTTCGGGCGCGAAACCTATGCGTTTTTGTGCATCGAGGGTACAGATGAGGCGGACAGTATCCGCGTGACCTACGGGGAATCGCGCGAGGAAGCGCTGGATCATGCCGAGGCTTTGATCAAGCAGACCGTGAGCGGAAAGAACAGTTATCGTTTGGCAGGACGTGCTTTCCGTTACGTGTGTGTGCAGGGCGGAAAGAACTTGAAAATATGGGCGGATTACGAATATCTGCCGCTTGAAGACGTTGCCACGTTCTCCTGCAATCGCAAAAACGTCAACAAGATCTGGGATATTTGTGCCTATACGTTGCATCTGAATTCGCGTGAGTTTTTCCTTGACGGCATCAAGCGCGACCGCTGGTGTTGGTCGGGGGATGCGTATCAGTCGTATATGGCCAACCGTTATTTGTATTTTGATCCCCAAATTACCAAGCGCACCATCATAGCCCTGTTGGGCAAGCCGCCTTACGAGCAGCATATCAACAGTATCAATGACTATTCCATGTACCTGATCATCGGGGCATACGAATATTATTTTGCTACGGGGGACGCGCGGTTTATCGAGATCTATTTTGACCGCCTGCAGGCACTTTATGATTTTATCGTAGGTCGTCTTGACGAGAACGGCTACGTTTGCTATCGCGACGGTGACTGGATCTTTATCGACTGGTCGGATATGGACAAGGGCGGCCCGCTTTGCGCTGAGCAGATCCTCTTGTGGCAATGCCGTAAGTGCATGGCTGAGCTGTGTGCTTTGGTGGGCAAGGACGGTACGGTACATCAAAATGCAGCCGACGCGTTGCAGAAGCGTATTTTCAAGGACTATTGGAGAGAGGATCGCGGTGCATTCGTGGATTGCTATACCACCGGGCGTGAAAACGTGACCAGACACGCAAACATCTTTGCCATTATGTATGGCTTTGTGTCGCACAGACGCGCACAAAAAATCGTGCGTTGTGTGCTTGAAAACGATGCGGTCAATCAGATCACCACGCCTTATTTCGAGTTTTTTGAACTCAATGCGCTGTGCATGATGGGCAGACTCAAGACCGCACAAAAAAAGATCGAATCCTATTGGGGCGGTATGGTATCCCTGGGTGCAACCTCTATCTGGGAGCAGTATTTGCCCGAGCAAAAGGGCATCGAGCACTTTGGCATGTACGGCATGAAGTACGGCTGCTCGCTCTGCCACGCATGGGGCGGCGGACCGATCTATCTCTTGGGCAGATATTGTCTTGGTGTGTATCCGACGTCGGTGGGTTATGAAACCTTTACCGTGCAGCCCGACCGCGGACTGTACCGTAAGATCGAAGGTACGGTGCCGTTGCCCGAGGGGCATAGCGTGCACGTTTGCATGGACGCCCACACATGCACCGTCACCGCCACGCGTGGTGGCGGCACACTGGTGCTTGGCAAGCAGGCTTATGAGATCCCCGAAAGCGGGAATTTGACAATTACTTTCTGACAAAAAGAGTGATCCGGACTTGTTACGTTGGTATTCTCATGGCGTTGACTTGAATTTTGCGTATTTGAAATAGAAAATTCTAAAGACGGTTGAACTGTATTCTCACAGCTTTCTCTGTACATCAGCAAAAATTATGCTATAATGAAATCAACCTCGAGGCAATTATCTCAAAGGAGAATTTTCATGAAGAATTTTGGTAACAGAATCAAAGTTTTACGCAGAAAAATGAATTTAACGCAAGAAGAACTTGCCGAACGACTGAACGTGTCTTTTCAGACGGTATCCAAATGGGAAACAAATGCTTCGTTGCCCGATATTGTTATGTTTCCGATCCTCGCGAATTTTTTCAATGTCACCACCGATGAGCTTTTGGGCGTTGATCTTGCCAAAAAGCAAGCAAGGATCGATGAAATCATAGCCGAGTACGACAGGCTCTCGAATCTTGGCAAGGAAAAAGAAAAATTTGATTTTATTTGCAGGGCATACAGAGCTTATCCGAACGACGAAAGAATCCTGAAAAAGTATATCTGGATGCTTTACTATGATCCGTATTTCTGGGAAAAGCATTGGGATCTGAAGGAAAAGGGTAAGTTGACCCCGGATCATCCCAAGGTGCCGCACATGGAAGAGCTGATTATGTTGTGTGAGCGTATCCTCAAGGAGTGCTTTGACGAGCAGATCAGATATGATGCCATCAGTTTGCTCAGCGGTATTTACGGGCTTAACGGTGACGAGAAAAAAGCCATCGAGTATATCAAGCTTTTACCTACTGCATTGCAAGTTGGAGAAATGAGAGAGCTTTACCCAAGAGGCAGTGAAAACTGGTGGAAATACGCGCGAGAGGATCTTTATATCACAAGCACCGACATTTATGTCAAGATCAGAAACTGCGCTTACTATGCTCCGACAAATCAAGAAGCCATCCGTACCTATAAAAAGGCGGTTGATTTTATCAAGTTGATTTATGACGAAGAGGATTACGGTTTCTCGCATTATCATTTGTCCGAGGCGTATCTTTCTATGGCATCCTGTTATTGCCGCGAAGAGGATTACGAGCTCTGCGCAAAATATCTTGATTTGAGCCTTGCTCATGCAAAAGCCTATGATGAGCTTCCCGAAAAGACCGTTCATACTTCATTTCTTGTAAAGGATTACGCATTTGAGAAATCAAGAGTTTATTCGGGATATGAATGCAATGACGTGATGCGTCAGTTAGGCTATGTCCGCGAGATAGAAAGCTTCGACAGCATCCGGAATGAACAATGGTTTATCGATATCGTTGACAAATATACACCGTTTGCGAAGGAAACCAAGAGTTAAGCGCTTCGCTCCCTTGCGTATGAAGAAAATGTAAGTGATCTTCCGACTTTTTAGGTCGGTGTGTATCAGGCGGTACAATATATCAAAAAGAGGGCTGAGCCAATTGCTTTTGAACAAAGCTTTTGGCTTAGCCCTTTGGGTTGTTCTTGGACGTTTCATGGTGAAATTTCTGCCTTGATTGGTCAGGTGAGCGATTCGAGGAAAGGAGCAGAACGATATGTGGGTAAGCGCAATTCACCTTGCATCCAGGATCGCGCTAAGGGATATTTTCGTTTATTCGGACATTGACTTTTCCTTGGGGGCGTGATAAAATATATGTAAACGGAATGGATATCATCAAGGAGGAGAACAATATGAAAACAATCGTGATTACAGGCTCGGGCAGAGGCTTGGGCTATGAGCTGGCAACCCGTTTTCGCAAGGCGGATTTCAACGTGGTGCTCAACGACATCAATGCCGCGCAGCTCGAGACGGCTAAGACCAATCTGGAGCAGATTGGCGGTGCGGGTAAGGTGTACGCTTGCGTGGGTGACGTGTCGAGTCTGGAGAGCATGCAGGCGCTGGTGGCCTTTGCGGTGGAAAACTGCACAGGTATTGATATCTGGATCAACAACGCGGGCATCAATCAGCCCATGAAGGCGCTGTGGGAGCTTTCCGAAAGAGAGATTGGACTTGTGCTTGACGTGGATCTGAAGGGTACGGTCAACGGCTGCAAGGCGGCTATGGAGCAAATGATCAAGCAGGGACACGGTGCGATCTACAATTTGGAGGGCTACGGCAGCAACGACGCCATGATGCTGGGACTGAACATGTACGGCACAAGCAAACGCGCGGTCACGCATTTTACGCAGGCGCTTGCCAAGGAAAGCGAAGAGAGAAACACCGGTGTGATCGTGGGCAGACTCAGCCCGGGTATTATGATCACCGAATTTACCACGGGTGCGCTTGGCGGTAAGGAAAAGATCGATCTGCCCGAGAAGACCAAGAAGGTTTACAATATCCTTGGCGACTATCCCGACGTTGTAGCAGACTTTTTGGTAGAAAAAATGCTGAAAAATACCAAGAACAACGCGCATATCGAGTGGCTGACCAACGGTAAGGCTGCCTGGAGATTCATGACCGCAGCGTTCAATAAGCGCGATTTCTTTGCGTAAGAAAGGACTTTTATGACTGAATTATCCGTTTTGGAAAACATCCGACATGAAATGAGCACCATGCCGGGGCATCTTGGCTTTTACTACAAGAACCTTGTGACGGGGTTTGAATACGGCATCGGAGAAGAGGAGATCTACGGAGCTGCCAGCGTGATCAAATTTCCGCTGTTTTTGCATATTCTGGCCGAATGTGAGAAGGGGAATCTGTCGCTTGACGACCGCATTGTGACCGAGGACAGCGATAAGGTACCCAGCTGCGGCGCTTTGAATATGTTCACGGGCAGTATTGAAACCGATATTCGTACCGTGTGTAGGCTGATGATCTGCCTGTCCGACAATACGGCCACCAACCGTTTGATCCGCCTTTGCGGCTTTGGGGCCATTGAGCGGGGCTTTGCCGAAATGGGACTTGAAAAGACGCGCATTCGCCGAAAGCTGTTTGATCGCGAGGCATCTGCCAGAGGTGTACAGAACTCGATCAGCCCCAAGGAATTGGGGCTTTTACTGGAGCGTCTGTATCGCGGTGAGTTTATCAGCCGCGAGGTCAGCGATTATGCCATAGAGGTGCTTTCCGAGCAGCAGATTGGGCATAAGCTTGGCGGCAAGCTTGGCGAAAACGTTAAAATCGCGCATAAAACGGGCGAGGATGACGGACTGAGCAATGATATCGGCATCGTGTATGCGGATCAGCCGTTCGTGGTTTGCTTTACGGGGCATGACACCGACGTCTACCCCTGGGAGGATCTGATGCGAAGAAGCGCGTATGATCTCTATACGGTCAACAATATCTCTTGACAAACAGAGAAAAATGTGGTATTCTGTCGGTGATACATATTAAGGAGGCTACTCATGCGTAATTTAACAATCAAGAGAAACAAGTCTTTTGTAGGTTGCCTTGGCGTTTTCAAGGTCTATGTTGAAGATACTGTATTTGGTGATACCACCATCGACGGTGTTTCTTGCCGTAAACTCGGTGATTTGAGAAACGGTGACGAAAAAACCTTTGAGATCGGGGAAGGTGCGGTAAAGGTATACGTGATTGCCGATCAGATGAGCAAAAGCTTTTGCAATGAGTATTATCAGCTTCCCGAGGGACAGGAGGATGTTTCGCTGTCCGGGCAAAGCAAGTTCAATCCGGCGACGGGCAATGCCTTCCGCTTTGACAATAATAACAGCGCAGAGGTACTTGCAAACCGCAAGAAGAGCACGTGGAAGGGCATCGTTGTGCTGATCATTGCCGTCATCGTGGGATATATCGGCGGCTTTTTGTTGATGCGCCTGTTGCTTGGATAATAAAACGGGAGCCGAACCAAGTTGGTTCGGCTCCTACTTTCGTTTATTTGAACACAAATCGGGGCCTTCTATGACACAGTTGGAGGCCGGTTGTTTTTTGCTATGCAATCGGTGTTTCGATTTGTTTCATTGATCGTCTGAATACAAACGCAAATAGGATAGCTGTAAAGGTGACTGCCAGCACGTCAGCGATAGGCTCTGCGAGGTAGACGCCCGTTGTGGGGTTGGATACCAGATGCGGTATGATATAAATCAAAGGAAGCAGCAACACGAATTTACGCATGACTGCCACGACCACCGAGCAAAGCGCTTGACCGAGAGATACGAAGGTCATCTGGCAAGCGATCTGAATCCCGAACAATACCATGCTTGCATAATAGATGCGCAGCATGGGGGCGGCAAAGTCGGCAAGTGCGGGTTTATCGGTAAACATGCCGACAAACACCTGTGGGAACAGCATGACCAACGCCCACAGCGCAACAGAGTAGAGCATGCAGGTAAAGAGCAAAAGCTTGTAGGTCCGCTTGACGCGGTCTGCCTGTCTTGCTCCGTAATTGTAGGAGAGAATGGGCTGCGCACCCTGCGCCACGCCCTGCATGGGCAGCATGGCAAATTGCATCACGCTTGTCAGAATGGTCATAGCTCCTACCGCAACGTCACCACCGTAAGAGCGCAGCGATGTATTGAAGCATATTGCGATTACGCTCTCGCTGGACTGCATCACGAACGTTGCAAGGCCAAGTGCGATGCAGGGAAGTACCACACGCGGTATGGGTAACATGAATTTGGGGCGCAGACGCAAATGCGTTTTCTTTCCGCACAAAAACAGGATGATCCACAAGGTCGAGGCAGCTTGTGAGATGACTGTGGCAATCGCTGCACCGCGCACACCAAGACCCAAACCATATATGAAGATGGGATCAAGCACGATGTTGCAAACTGCCCCAATGATCACCGAGAGCATGGACGTGCGTGTAAAGCCCTGTGCCGAAATAAAGGCGTTGAGCCCCAGCGTTAACTGCACGAAAATCGTACCGATGGCGTACACGTTCATGTATTGCGTGGCGTAATCGATGGTGTTTTCACTCGCGCCAAAGGCAAGCAGCAAGGGTTTGTTCCAGATCAGCAGCGCTGCAGTCAGCACCGCGGAAAGGATCAACTGCAAGCCAAAGCAGCCGCCCAGAATTCGCTCGGCTTTTTCATAGTCGCGTTGTCCCATGGCGATGGATGCCCGCGGTGCACCGCCTGAGCCGACCAGCGCAGCAAAGGCGGAAACGATCATGATCAGGGGAAGACAAACACCTACTCCGGTCAGAGCAAGGTCACCGTATCCCTCGATGTGTCCGATGTAGATGCGGTCTACTACGTTGTAAAGCATATTGACCAGCTGTGCCACCACGGTGGGCAGCGCCAGCTTAAACAGCAACCGCCCCACAGGGGCTTTGCCCAAAAATTCCTTATCCTGTTGCATAGTTAAGTCCTTTTTTTGAAAGTGATACTGATATTATAGCATAAAATCGGCAGAGGGGCAATCCCTCTGCCGAAATTCTTATCAAGTTTAGTCAGCACGCGCGGGCTTTTTGATATTCAAGCTCTCGTTTGCTGAAAAATCGCGGTTTTGCGTGAACGTTTCTCTGATCTCTTCCAGACTGCCCGCTGTGAGCAGATAACTGTATTCTATGGGCTGATAGGACTGGATTTCAATGACGTTGATGGGGCACATGTAACTGCAGGGGTTGCCCTTGCCCTGATTGGAGCCCTTTTGACCCGACAGATAGCGCATGGTCAAAAGTCTGTCCACGTTGGGCACGTAAATGCCTACACCGTATTGCGTTTCGGCATTGATCAGCGCGCACCAGGTCTCGGTATTGGCAGCCGTATACTGACGGTAATGGCTGGATTTGTTCGTAGCGGGGTCTACCTTGCTCCAATCATCAATGGTGGTCAGCGCGTCACCCGTCCAAGGGTTGTTTCCGTTGTACCAGACAAACGTGTCAAGGACGTTGACCGTATACACAGCAGGGATCTCCTGATCAAGAGCCGGATGATCCCAGCCCGAGAAATCAATGAAGCGGTTGAATACGTAAACGTACTCGTCTTCCATGACGTATTTGTTTTCCATATAGCTGGGGGTCAGGGAATTGCTCAGCGGCCAATCCAGCGGCTGTGCCTTGACGTAGATGTAATCCTCTCCGATGACGTAGTCGATCAGACGGCTGTCGCGACCCTTGACGTCACCTCCCTGTACGGGGTTGTAAGCAACGCCCTCAATGCCTTGATAGCCACCCTCTACGTATTCTGCCTCGCGGTAGAACACGCCGTAGTAGGATTGCTGGATCAGTCGTCCCTCGTCGTGCATGTTGACAAGATTGCTCACGTCTTCAATTGCGCACTCCTTATCCTCAAGGCTGCTGATCGCGCCGCCCCATTTCAGTTCAACGCCGAGTGTGTAGCGGCTGCCCGTCAGATACTGCTGTGACTTGGGAACCGATACGGTTTCTGTTTTCAAATCAAGAAGAATGAAATCCGCATCCTTGCCTTCGCAGGTATCGACTTGAATGGTCGTAAGAGCACTGCCGCTTACTTTTTGAAAGAATTTATGATTGACGGCGGAAAATTCCTTCTCTCCTGCCTCCAGGTAGAAAACGTCCGTGCAAGGTTCTTCTTTCTCTGTGTAGGATATGGTGATCTTCATGGGCGCAGATGCCGAGTATTTCATAGTGAAGCGGTTAAACTCACCGGCAAATGCGTCTTCAAAGCTCAAAACCAGCCCGCTTTGAAAGTGAAACGCGTCATTCTGAACGGAATCGTAGCTGCTCGCGGTGTAGCTTAATCCGTAAGAGGTTTCTACGGCAGCATGGCTTTGCTCAACCACAATCGCCACGGACGGAGCGTCAGGCTGCGTAGCGGTTTCCGTATCGGATGTTTGTCCTGTAGTTGTTGTTTCCGGATCCGAAGGAGTGGATGGGGTACATCCCGCGAACGTACCGGAAAAAAGCGCACAGGTAAGGAAAAAGGCAATGAAAGGGGTTCGCAGTTTCATAATACACCTCTGAATCTTTGTTTTTTATTTGGTTTATTCAGCTTCTTGCGCCGGGGCAAACTTGATCTCGCAGATCACGGGCAGGTGATCGGAGAGATACATGCTGCCGCGATCGTACAAGCGGGTCTTATACGAAAGAGCGGTCAGGGACGACGCGGTGTAAAGCACGTAGTCGATCGGCTCCTTGGCAGGATTGTACTTGGAGTTTGATTGGTCGTAGTAGGCAGTTTGGGTAGCGTTTTGTCCTTCGGGCATGTTGTCGGGTGCATCGTAACGTGCGTTGGAAAGGGGAGAGTACGCCTCGGTGCCGTCGTCCAGCTTGAAGGCCTTTTCACCGATCATGGTCTTGTAAACAGCATATTTTTCACCCGACGAATTGACAGCTGCCTGATTGAGGTCACCGGTCAGTATCATGGGGATATTCTCAAAGCGCTGCATGAACTTGAGAATGACCGTAAACTGCTGCGTACGAATGGATCTGCCAACCTTGGCTTCGTTGTTGCCGTTGTGGTCAAGGTGCGTGTTAAGATGCACGAATTCGGTGCCTGTCACCTTATCGCGCAGATGCACCCACGTGCAGATGCGGGCGTAATTGCAGCCCTCGATCATGGAACCGACCACATCGGGCGTGTCCGACAGCCAGAAGGTACCGCTGTCGATCAACTCGTACTTGTCGGAGCGATAGTAAATGGGATTGGCTTCACCGCCTGCCGTGCGAGGCTCACCAACGCTTGCATAGCTTTGGTTGAATACGTAGGAGTCCATCATCTCTCTCCACTTGGTGGTCACCTCCTGCAGGCCGATCGAATCAGGCATGTATTCATCGATCAGATCGCGCAGCATATCCTTGCGGATCTCGGGAGGGACGGTGGTACCGTTTTCGGTCTGTACGTTGAAGGACATGATCTTCGCTACGTAGTTTTCGGCAGTCTGCTGGGTGATAGGATAGGTGTCGGGAGCCAGATATTCCCGGACCTCCTCAGCGCTTGCAAAAAGCATCATGTCGCTGATGCACAGGGTTTCACCGTCAGCCAACGCAGGGCTAGTTATGTCAAAGCGGAAAAGGAGAAGATTTTTTCTGAACGAGGAAAGATCGAAATATATGTACTGCCACTCGTCGGTGCTTGCAAGACGCGCGTCCATCTGCCCCGTCACACCTGCCCCCTTGGGCGTTTTTGTGGAGTAGCCGAACAGAGAGAAAATCTGGCTTGACGTACCCATGTCACGCACACGCAGCACAAGGTGCGGATAGGAGCGCGTGTCGGGTGCTTCGTAACCCAGATCCTGCAGCAGCTGAGCAAAGCGGAAGTATATATAGGGGTCACTCTGCGCGGCAGCGCCAACGGGCGTGTTGGCAGAGGTGATGGAAAGCACCTGCCCTGCAGCATCGTCTTGTGTCAGGGTTGCTTGGCATTGCTTGGCATCAAAGAAATATGCCGAAAGGTCAATCTCACCGCTAAGCTCTGCAAAGGAGAGCGAGGTTGTAAGCTGGGGAGTGGGCGGCTCGGTCGTCGCTTCATCGGTGCTCTCTTGGGTGGTCACTTCATCGGTTGTGATCTCTTCGGTCACTTCTTCGGTGGGAGCTTCGGTCGGCTGTTCAGTTGTGCTTTCGGTACTCCCCTCGGGATTGTTACCGCCGTCGCAAGCTGCCAGCAGAGGCAGGCAGAGCAAAAGGGCAGCACAAAGGCAGAGAAGCTTGAACATAGCAGTTGTACGTTTCATTGTATTACCTCCATGTGATCATTGTCTTCATTATACCCATATTCTGCCGATTTGTCAATAGAAAACCCCGCTGCTTTACGCAGCGGGGAGAGGTTTATAGGTTATCGTTCTTGAGCGCATCGATGGGATTGTCCTTGTGGATCTTGTGCATAGCGTACATCATGGTGACAAACACCACCAAGAACACGCTGGCAACTGCAATGCCGATGGCTGCCCAGGGCAGGGTAAAGCCAAGCGTTACCCCTTCGGAAACGATGAGGTAGATGATAAAGGTCACGAGGACCGATACGGGCAAGCCCCACAGCAGCGCCTTAGCACCGTAAAGCAGGCATTCAAAGCAGGTCATGCGCGTAAAGTCACGCTTGGTCATGCCAACGGATTTGAGCATTGCGAACTCTCTGCGGCGCAGCTGCACGTTTGTGGTGATGGTGTTGAATACGTTGGCGGCTGCGATCAGCGAGATCAGCGCGATGAATCCGTAAGCGAAAACGCGGATGATGGTAACGATGTCGCGGTTGCGCTGTACGGCAGCCGCATAGTTGAACAGCTCGTCGGTAGCAAGTCCGTTGTCGATCAGAAGCTCGCGGACAGCCTCAAAGCTCTTGGTGTGATCGTCGGATACGATCAGATATTCGGTCGTGCCGGATTCCTGCATGGTCGGGAATACTGCAGGCAGTGCGCTTTGCGGATACATCAGCGTCAGAAACATATCCTCGTAGATGAAGTAAGGCTTTTCGTAAAGCACGGTGCCGATCTGCAGTGTTTTCGTAACGGCTGCCTCACTCTTGGGGAGCAGTACATCCTCGTCGCCCAGATAGGAAACGTAGCGGTAGTGATCACCTGCGATACTGTCGAAGTAGTAGCCTTCGATATCCTTGACGGCGGTAACTGCAAGCTCGTTCGGCTTACCTGCGAGCATATTGATCGTTTCGTATTTTTCCTCTGTGCGGTTGTACATGGTGTTGCCATCCAAGGCAACTGCCACGGGAGCAGTGGTGCTCATATATTTTTGCTCGTCAAGCCCCTGCTCCTTCAGATATGCGCGATAGGTTTCGTCCTCAACGAATGCATAGTGGATAACGGTGTGCGACTGATCAGCGGGTAAGCCCTCCACGTAAGTGACCGAGCCTGCAGCATCATCCAACCACTGTGGGTCAAGCACGCTTGTCTTGACCGACGTTCCAAGCTTGTAATAGGTGGTGTAGGTTGCGTTTTTGACCTTGTCTGCGCCTCTGATCTGCGAGAGCAACTTATCTGCGCTCAGGTTGGGGTTGGAGCGGTCAAAGCCGCTGTAGGTAATGTCGTAGGAGGCGGAGGAAAATGCGCTCTCGGCAGTTTTGGTCAGATAGTCGGAAAGAGCGAAAGCCGAGATGAACAGCACGATGCTCATGAACAGGGAGAGAACGGTTGCGCGGTACTTTTTGCGGTTGCGCTTGAAGTGCTTGCTTGCAAGCACGCCGGGCAGACCGAACAGCTTGTAGGTCAGCTTGCTTGTGCGGGATTTCTTTGCCTTGATATCTGCATTTTGACGAATGGCCTCTACGGCAGATACGCGCATAGCGCGGATCGAGGGGATCCAGGCAGAGATCAGTACCGTGATCAGCGCGATCACAGCGGCTGCGATAATGCCCCAAGGGTTGATCGAGAGCGTCATGGGCAAGGGCAGGCTTGTAAAGGCGGTGAATTTATCGCCAAACAATGCAAGCACGATGCCGATACCGCCAACACCCGAGAGGATGCCGAGCGGGATGCCGATGGCACTGACGGCCAGTGCTTCAAAAATGACCATGTGACGCAGCTGACGGCGCGTTGCTCCCACAGAGGAGAGCAGACCGAACTGCTTGGTTCTCTCGGATACCGAGATTGCAAAGGAATTGTAGATCAGGGCAACGGCACCGAATACGATCAGCGCGATGATCACGCCCGCAAGGCCGTATATGATGGTGAAAAAGCTGCTTTGCTCGCTCACACCCGAGAACATCAGTACGTCGGAGTTCTTCACCACGTCAAGTCCTGTTTCTTTCCCGAAAGCGGAGATGTCCTTGACGTTTTTCATGGTGAAATATACGTCGCAAAGCGAATTGCCCGTGTCGGCATCTGCCAACGTGATGGCGGTGTATCCGGGGGCGGTCAAGGCTTCAAAGCCGGGACGGGAATAAAAGCCCACGACCTTGTAGGTGCGTGTTTCTCTGATTGCCAGCTCCTCGCCCATATAAGGAGTCTGCTGGCTAAGGCCCGACCCAATCTCGCCGCGATCGCCGATTTGCAGGGTCAACACGTCACCGATCTTGTGCGTAGCCCCTCCGTTGCTGAGCAGATGCTCGGGCAGAAGGATCTCGTTTTGGTTTTGGGGATATTCACCTGCGGTCAGGTGAACGGGCATCATGTCTTCAAAGTTTTGGCTTGCGCCTAAAATGTAAAGATAAGGCTTGTCGGGATTTACGCTGTTTGCATCGGCATAACCGATGCTCTGGCCGTATACGATCTTATCTACCTTGTCAGAAGCATTCAGCTTGTCAATCGTTTGCTTGTCGGCATCCCACACGCTGCCGTGCCAGGAGCCATCCATGTATTCGTAGTTTTCTTTGGTGTAGTTGATGGTGCTGGAGGCGATGGTGGTGACTGCGCAGATCATGGCGGTTGCAAGCAGTACGCCAATGATGGTCACAGCCGTCCGCACCTTATTTTTGCCTAAGGTTTTCAGCGTTACTTTTTGAAAAATGCTCATTTTCGTACCACCTCGTCACGTACGATCCTGCCATCTTCGATGGCAATGATCCTGTCTGCCTGCAGCGCAATGTTCTCGTCGTGGGTGATCACGATCAGTGTCTGACCGTATTTTTGGTTGGAGTGCTTGAGCAGCTCGATGATCTCGCGGCTGTTTTTGGAGTCCAGATTTCCCGTCGGCTCGTCTGCCAGCATGACAGCGGGAGCGTTCATCAGGGCTCGCCCGATCGAAACGCGTTGCTGCTGGCCGCCCGAGAGCTGGTTGGGAAGGTGGTTCTCGCGTCCCTTAAGCGAGAGGGTGGAGATCAGTTCATTCAACCGTTCCTTATTGACCTTCTGTCCGTCCATGAGTACGGGCAGGGTGATGTTCTCGGTGACGTTGAGCACCGGAATGAGGTTGTAGAACTGATAGATCAGGCCGACCTGTCTGCGGCGGAAGATGGCCAGCTGCTCATCGTTTTGTGCATAAACGTCCTTGCCGTCCATATATACCTTGCCGCTCGTGGGCTTATCCACACCGCCCAGAATATGAAGAAGGGTGGATTTGCCCGAACCCGAGGGACCGATGATGGCTACGAATTCGCCCTTGTTCACAGAGAAGGAAACACCGTCCAGCGCGTGTACCTGAGCGTCACCCGTGCCATATGTTTTACGAAGATTTTCAACTCTTAAGATTTCCATAATGTTTTCTCCTTTTCTTGTTGTACGAGCAAATTATACCCTTGTCAAGTGACAGGACGGTGACTTTTATATTACAAAAACGTCACTTTGAAAAAAGGGAACGTGTCAAACAGTTCCCTTATAGAATCGCATGATAAACTGTGCGCCGCCCTCGGGGGCGTTCTGCGCCTTGAGCGTGCCGTTTTGCGCGGTAACAATGGTGCGTGCAAGCGCAAGGCCTACGCCAAAGCCCGCATCGGATGAATTCTTTCCTTTATAAAAGCGTTCGAAGAGGCGGGGAAGATCCTCGGGATCAATGCCTGCGCCGCTGTCTGTTACCGTAATTTCGGAATAGAGTGCGGTTTCCTTGGCTTGTATGCAAAGTGTGCCGCCCTCGGGGGTGTGCTCCATGCAGTTTTTGACAATGTTGCCAAGCGCCTCGGCCGTCCATGCAGCGTCGCAGGCCACGTGTCCGTCAGCCTTGCAGATCAGCCTTTGCCCGTGCAGCTCGATGGGGACCAGCAAAGGGGCTGTGGAGCGGTCGATCAGCTCTTGCAGTGACATGCTCCGGCTTTGCAGCTGTATGGTGCCTGCGTCCAGCTTGGACATTTTGAGCAAAGCGGTGATCAGCCAATCGATGCGCGAGAGCAGCACGTAAAGCTCGCGCATATATTGCTCGCGTGCCTGCTCGGGCAGCTCGGGGTCGTCCAAAAGAGAGACGATCAGGTTGATCGAGGTCAGCGGTGTGCGGATCTGGTGCGAGATGTCTGCGATCGAATCGGCAAGAAAGATCTTGTCGTCAAGCAGCGCCTGCTGCTGTTCACGCAATCTCACAGTCATTTTGTAAAGCTCACTTTGCAAAACGCCCAGTTCTCCCTCGTCATAGCCGTCAAAGGAAAGGGTGTAGTCCCCGTGCAGCACGCGGTTGACCGTATCCGAGAGCGCTTCGATGCGTCTGTAGCGGCGGTATGTGAAGACTAAGAATATACAGATAAAGACAAGGCAAAGTCCAAGCGTAAAGACACCGAACCACACGTTCCATATAAAAGCCGCCACGGTTGCACAGGCTCCAAGCACGCCAAATATGAGCAAAAGCCGCTGTATTTCGGGATTTCTGAATAATTTCATATCAAATAACCTTATAGCCAAGACCGCGCACGGTCAGAATGATGGTGGGGTTTTGCGGATCGTCCTCAATCTTCTCGCGCAGACGCTTGATATACACGGTCAGCGTATTGTCATTCACAAACTCACCCGCAATATCCCAAATCGATTCCAAAAGCTTGGTGCGCGTCAGCACAGCCCCGCGGTTGTTGATAAAAACAAGCAGAAGACGGTATTCCAGCGCGGAGAGAAAAAGATCCTGCCCGTTCTTTGTGGCAATGCCCTTGACCGTATCCACCTGCACGTTGCCAAGCGTGACCGTACTGTTGGTGCCGCCCGTTCTGCGCAGCACGTTTTTGATGCGCGAGATCAGCTCACGCGGACGGAATGGCTTGGGAATATAGTCGTCCGCACCTAAATCAAAGCCTGTCACGGTGCTGTATTCGTCGCCCGAGGCGGTCAGAAAAATGACAGGGATATTCCAATGCGCCTTGACGGCCGAGCAGACCGAGAAGCCGTTGCCATCGGCAAGCGAGATGTCCAACAGCACAAGATCAAAAGGCTCGCGATCCAAAGCGGAAAGCGCTGCAGTCTGGCCGTTTGCGCTCTTGACCGAAAAACCCTCGCGAGCAAGGAAATCACTCAAGGTCGCTACGATGGTCTTGTCGTCCTCTACCAATAAGATCTTTGTCATGGGTCGTCTCCTTTGCCGTTTGATTACTTTTTATTATATAACAAACAAGAAAAATTGTCAATAACGGGACGGAAACGAAAAAACTATTGCAAAGCGGATATTTTTTCGATATAATAGAATAAAAAAAGAAACTGACGCGGCAATGTCATTAAGTTAATTTAGTGACGCGAAAGAAAGATGCACTTAACAAAGCTGAAAAAGCAGAGTTAAGTGCATTTTTCGTGAAAAAGGCATGGCGAAAAGACAGACGAGAAAGTCTGTCAAAAAAGTATTGCAAAAA
>JAFTLD010000092.1 GCA_017452945.1 Clostridia bacterium
AAGCGGAACGCGTAGGATCCCCTACCTGGCAACCAGCGTGATCTATAACGCCGAGGCAGGCGAGGTAGTCGTGTATGCGGTGAACCGCTCGCTGGATGAGGCGATGGAGCTGGACATAGCCCTGGAGGGCTTTGGCGCATGCCGCCTTGTGGAGCACGTAGTACTCTATTCGGACGATCTGAAGGCGGTCAACGACCGGGAGACCGAGCGCGTGTCGCCCACAGTTGTGGCACACCAGCCGGGAGAGCCGTTGCTTCTCCAGAAGCACTCGTGGAATATGCTCCGGTATCAGATCACGGAATGACGGAAACAATACGACAAACACAAAAGGACTGACCTACGGTCAGCCCTTTTTTGTAAAACGAAAACCCCGCCATGGTGGCGGGGGTCAATAAAGGCTATTGCCGATGAGAAAAGGTAAAAAATATAGTGGTAGAATGTGCATGCGTCGAAGGCTTCTTGGCGGTGTTGCTGGTGTGGTAGCCGTGGCGCACCTGGCAGCCGTTCTGCTATACGTCATAGCGCCCACCGTGCTCCAGCGTCAGCGTTTCTCTGCCGCCCAGGGCTTTAACCGCTGCCAACAGTGTGCTGTCAGGTTGTTTTTTTGCCAGAAAATCGGAGAAAGAATGCCAGCAAAAACGGCATACATGAATAGAGGGATGACCGAAAGCAAACGGTTATCCCTCAAAATTTGCGGTGCAAAGGCAAAGAAAAGTAATTTGCCTTGACAATCGGTTCTCGATTTGATATAATATACACATACCCCTAACGGCATAGGAGGACGAGAAATGAAACAGTGTATGGATTCGGAAAATCTGCACCGCAGACTTGCGAGAATCATAGGACAGATACAGGCAATCGACAGAATGATCGACGAGGACATTCCTTGCGAGGATATTCTTTCGCAGATCAATGCGGCGAAATCCGCGCTCAACAAGGCGGGACAGGTTGTGTTGGAAGGACATATCAAGCATTGTGTGCGTGACGGTATCGAGCATGGGGATGCTGATGCGACCATCGAGAAGTTCACCAAAGCCGTCGAGCGCTTTGCCAATATGCAGTAAAAATTATACATTTTGTAAGACAGTCGGTTTTTCGGCTGTCTTTTTTTGTTTTTCTATTGACAACAGATACCCATATGGGTATAATATATACATATACCCCCATAGGTATATCAAGGAGGCTTATGAAGAAGATCATGAACAAAATCGTGGAAAAGCTCGAATGGTTTATGGAGCTTGGCGGCATCAAAAAGGAGATCGTTTTGCTCTGTATATCGGGCGTTTCTCTTATTTTGAGCTTACTCAATCAGAAATTAGAGTTTTGGATGCTTCCGTTCGACATTGCGTGGGTGTCCATCATTCTCTGCGGACTTCCCATCATAATAGAAGCCATCATCGGACTTGTGACGGCATTTGACATCAAAGCCGATGTGCTTGTGTCAATCGCGCTTGTGGCGTCGGTTTGCATTCGTGAGGACTTTGCCGCAGGCGAGGTTGCGTTTATTATGCAGCTTGGTGCGCTCTTGGAGGACTTGACGGTTGCAAAAGCTCGTGCAGGTATTGAAAAACTCGTACACCTGACACCGCAAACAGCAAGAGTCATCGTGGGCGGTATGGAAAAGATTATCCCTGCAGAAGAGGTCAAGGTCGGTGACAGCATCCGCGTTTTGCCCGGTGAGAGTGTTCCTGTTGACGGTGTGATCCTTTCGGGGCAAACCTCGGTCAACCAAGCCGTTATGACGGGTGAATCTCTCCCTGTGGATAAGACAATCGGGGATGAGGTATCGTCGGGAACGGTCAATCAGTTCGGTGCCTTTGATATGAAAGCAACGAAGGTTGGCGAGGACAGCTCCATTCAGCGCATGATTAAGTTGGTGCAATCCGCAGATGCAAGCAAAGCCAAGATCGTCGGTCTTGCAGACAAGTGGGCAACGTGGATCGTCGTGATTGCTCTTTCTGCCGCAGGGCTGACATGGGCAATATCGGGCGAGATCATCCGCGCCGTTACCATTCTTGTTGTGTTCTGCCCCTGTGCGCTTGTACTTGCAACGCCTACCGCAATTATGGCAGCAATCGGAAACGCAACAAAGCACGGCTTCCTCGTTCGTGAGGGCGATGCGCTGGAACGGCTTGCAAGGGTATCCAAGATCACCTTTGATAAAACGGGAACGCTGACCTACGGAACACCCAAGGTCACGGCGGTCAAGAGCGTCTCGGATTACACTGAGGATGAAATCTACGCTTATGCCGCATCCGCCGAGCAAATGAGCGAGCATCCACTTGGCAAAGCCATTGTCCGTTGCTACGGGCAGAAGCCGAGTATTTCCGAGAATTTCAAAATGATCCCCGGCGAGGGTGTTACCGCTACAGTTGAGGATAAGCGTATTCAAGCAGGTAATTTGAAATTGCTTCAGGGTGTTGAGATTTCAAAAGACCTTGCGGCAGGTGCAGGCAAATATCTTAATGAAGGCAGTACAGTAATCTACATAGCCATTGATAACACTCTTGCAGGCTATATCGTTCTCTCAGACACTGTAAGAGAAGAAAGCGTGCGGATGATCGACAGTCTGACCTCTCTGGGCGTAACTCCCGTTCTTCTCACCGGCGATAACCAAAACGCCGCAAATGCGATTGCAGGTCAGCTGCATATCAGGGAGATACACGCAAGCTGTCTGCCCGAGGATAAACTGACTTACATAGAGGGCTATCAGAAGGTCGGTGAGGCGGTCTGCATGATCGGTGACGGCATCAACGACGCGCCCGCACTCAAAAAAGCGAATGTCGGTATCGCTATGGGTGGAGTAGGCAGCGATATTGCCGTGGATGCCGCCGATATCGCGCTTGTTGACGATGATGTGAAAGAGCTTCCGCATTTGCTTGCGTTATCCAAGAGAATGATGACCACCATCAAGCGCAATATGATATTCTCAATGGGACTGAATTTTCTTGCGATCGCTCTGGCAATCACGGGCATTCTCAATCCCGTCGTGGGCGCGCTCGTCCATAATGCAGGCTCGGTCGTTGTTATCATCAACTCCGCACTTTTGCTGAAGTGGAGAAAGAAGAAATAAACTCAGAGGGCTGACAGTTTTGTTCTGTCAGCCCTTAAAAATTGCGGTGCGGTAAGCAACGAATAAGCTTAAAATCGAAAGAAAATCAAGATGTTTTTTATCTGAAAGATTGACAAATACAGAAAAGGATGATATAATTTATTAGTTAGCAGGTGCTAACCG